>DATBKB010000080.1:0-6496 GCA_036556145.1 Candidatus Limnocylindrales bacterium
TGAGTGTCAGGATCACGCTCACGACGAGCATCGTGCCGAGCGGGATGAAGACGACCACGCCGTCGCGTTCGAACCGGATGTCGCCGGGCAGCCGGCCGATGAACGGAATTCGCGGCGCCAGCACGAGCAGCAGCCCGACCGCCGCCACGATCAGCCCGGTGACGAGCAGCGTCCGCCCGACCGGCGTGAGGTCCTCCACGACTAGGTCGAGCCGGCCGGTGGCTCGTCCCAGAACGACGCCATCTCGGGCTCGGCCCGTCTCGGCGGCGGGATCTCGTAGCCGAGCTTCGCGAGGTGCTGGCGCGCGGCCTCGGTCGCGATCCGTCCCTGCGGCGTGCGGTCCATGAAGCCGAGCCGGAGGAGGAACGGCTCGTAGACGTCCTCGATCGTCTCGACCTCCTCGGCCAGCACCGCGGCGAGCGCCTGCACGCCAACCGGCCCCGAGCCGAACTTCTGGACGATCGCGGCGAGGAGCTTGCGGTCGGTCGCGTCGAGGCCCTCGTCGTCGATCTCCATCCGGCGCATCGCCTCGGTCGCCGTTCGGGCGTCGACCCGGCCGTCGCCGTGGACCTGGGCGTGGTCGCGGACGCGCTTGAGCAGCCGGTTGACGATCCGCGGCGTGCCCCGGCCGCGACGCGCAATCGCCGTGGCCGCTGCCGGCTCGAGGTCGACCGCCAGGATCCCCGCGGAGCGGCGGACGATCGCCACGAGATCGTCCTCGGTGTAGAAGTCGAGCCGGTACGTGGCACCGAAGCGGTCACGGAGCGGCGATGAGATCCGGCCGGCGCGCGTCGTCGCGCCGACGACAGTGAACGGCTTGAGGCTGAGCCTGAGGCTCCTCGCGGACGGGCCCTTCCCGATCATCACATCGAGCGCGAAGTCCTCCATCGCCGGATAGAGGATCTCCTCGACCGCGCGGTTGAGGCGATGAATCTCGTCGATGAAGAGGACGTCGTTCTCCTCGAGCGACGTCAGGACCGCGGCGAGGTCGCCGGCGCGCTCGATCGCGGGCCCGCTCGTGTAGCGGATGTTCACGCCGAGCTCGCGCGCGACGATCGTCGCGAGCGTCGTCTTTCCCAGGCCGGGCGGGCCGTAGAGGAGGACGTGGTCGGCCGCCTCTCCCCTCCCCTTCGCCGCGGCGAGGAGGACCGACAGGTTCGACTTGACCTCGGACTGGCCGACGTACTCGCCGAGCGTCTTCGGCCGCAGGGTCGTCTCGGTCGCCCGGTCGACCTCGTCGACGAGGTCGGCGGCGAGGACTCGGGAGACGTCGTCCGTCATCGCCGGAACCTTAGCACGCACCGGCGCGTTTCGTACGGATGTTCGAACGGCGTGCGCCCACGCCCGGCGTCTCATCCAGCGTCTCGCCGGGCGGCTCACTCGGCCGGCGGAGCGGCGCTGCGCCGGTTGGATGGACCGCCCCACGAGAATCCGGGCAATTTGAGCCGTGGCGCGAGACGTTGGCCCTCCAAGGTGGCGACCGGCGGGCCGGTGATCCGTGGCACGAGACGTGCGGCTCGCGCGGCCTTGCGCTGGGCCCTCGTCGAATGGCCACCCGCCGACTAGGAGTTCCTGCCACAATCCGCCCGTGCGCCTCTCCCGTCGCTCCGAATACGGCCTCCGCGCGCTCGTCGACCTCGTCCGGCACGCCGAGGAGGCCCGAGCCATCCCGCTCGCGGCTCTCGCGAAGCGCAACAACCTGCCGGCCAAGTTCCTCGAGCAGATCATGGCCCGGCTCAAGGGGGCGGGGATCGTGCGGACGACCCTCGGTGCGCATGGCGGCTACACGATGGCGATGGACCCGGCGGAGGTCTCGATCGGCCGGGTCATCCGCCTCCTCGACGGCGCACTCGCCCCGCTGCCGTGCGTCAGCCTCCGGTACTACGGCCGCTGCTCGTGTCCCGACGAGGCCACCTGCCCGTTGCGCGACGTCATGCTCGACGTCCGCGACAACATCCTCGAGATCCTCGACGTCCAGACGCTCGCCGAGCTCGCCGCGCGCCAGGGTCGCGCCTCGATCGATCCCCGCGGCATCCACGCCGACGCCCTCGCGGGTCGACGCCCGTAGAGCCCGTCGCTGGGCGGGCTCAATCCCTCGCCAGGCTTCGGAGGGCGGCCTTGACGCGGTCCTCGAGGGTCGACGAGACGCCGACCTCCGCGAGGGCGGCCCGAGAGGCGTCGCGAGCCTCGGAGAGCGTGTAGCCCAGCGCCTGCAGCGCGGCGACGACCTCACCCTCCGAGCCGCCCGGCGCGAACCCGCCCGCCCCCGCGGCCGCACCCGCAGCGACGCCGGCCGCCGCGACCTTCTCCTTGAGCTCGAAGATCACCCGGTCGGCGAGCTTCTTGCCGATCCCCGGGATCGATACGAGCACCGCCTGGTCCTGCTGCATGATCGCGAGTTGGAGGTCCGGCGTGGGCCGCGAGCCGACGATCGCCATCGCGACTTTCGGCCCCACGCCCGTCACCGTCAGCAGCAGGTTGAAGAACCCCAGTTCCTCGGCCGTGCGGAAGCCGTAGAGCGATTGCTGGTCCTCGCGGACGAGGTGGTACGTGTGGAGCTTCAGGCGTGAGCCCGGTGCCGCGGCCGCCAGCACGGACGGCGCCGTGAAGACCCGGTAGCCGAGCCCGCCGACCTCGATGACGAGCGAGTCGGCCGAGACCGCCCCGACGATGCCCTCGACCGACGCGAGCACGCCCGGCGCGCCTTAGCCGCGCCCGCGCCGGGCGCCCGCCGCCCTGGCGAGGGCCTTCTCCCGGGCGAGCGCCTCGCGGACCGCGCGATCGAAGCCCGTCTCACCACGGGCGATCGGCGCCGCGGCGGCCCGATCCATCACGCCGGCCCGGACCGTCACGCCGGCCCGCTCCCGGTTGGCGACACAGATCGCGACCGCGAGCGCATCGGCCGCGTCGTCCTTCTCCGGCGGCGCCGCCAACCCGAGCACCAGCGCGACCATCCGCTTGACCTGGTCCTTGTCGGCGCTGCCGTGGCCGGTGACGGCGCTCTTCACCTCGTTCGGCGTCGCCTCCCGCACCTCGACGCCGCGCTGCCCCGCGGCGAGCAGCACGACCCCGCGCGCCTGGCCCACCGCGAACGCCGTCTGCGCGTTGCGGCTGAAGAACAGCCGCTCGACGCCGATGAGCTCGGGCTGGTGCAGCTCGAGGAGGTCGGAGACGAAGCGGTGGATCGCGACGAGTCGCGCGGGCAGCGACAGGTCGGGCGAGGTCTCGAGGCAGCCGTGGTCGATCGAGCGCAGGGCCCCACCGGCCCTCTCGACGATCCCGTATCCCAGCGCGGCGGTCCCCGGGTCGATCCCGAGGACGATCACCCGGCGACCTCGGCGAAGACGTCCTCCGGGATCTCGAAGTTCGCGCTCACCCGCTGGACGTCGTCGAGCTCCTCGAGCATCTCGACGAGGTGGAGCGCCTGTCGGGCCTTCGTCGAGTCGAGCTTGATCGGCTGGCGCGCGACCATCGTCGCCTCGGCCGATTCGACGCCGATCCCGGCGGACTCGAGCGCCCGGCGAACCCGTTCGAGCTGGGCAGGCTCGGTGTAGATCTCGATCGTCTCGGGGTCGTCGGTGTCGACGTCGGAGGCGCCGGCGTCGATGGCGGCCAGGGCGACCTCGTCGGCGTCACGCCCGTTGCGCGCGACGGCGATGAAGCCCCGCGGCTGGAACTGCCACGCGACGGCGCCCGACCCGGCGAGCTGCCCACCCGCCTTCGTGAAGATCGAGCGGACCTCGCCCGCGGTCCGGTTGCGGTTGTCGGTCTGGGCCTCGACGAGCACGCCCACGCCGCCCGGCCCGTACCCCTCGTAGACGATCTCCTCGATCGCCGCGCCCTCGCCGCCGCCGGTCGCCCGCTCGATCGTCCGCCGGATGTTGTCCAGGGGCATGTTGACCGAGCGCGCCTTCTCGATCGCGAGCCGCAGCCGGTAGTTCGCCTCGGGGTCGCCGCCGCCGACCCGGGCGGCGACGCTGATCTCGCGCGCGACCTTCGTGAAGAGGGCGCCGCGCTTGGCGTCGTTCGCGCCCTTCTGGCGCTTGATCGTCGACCATTTGGAGTGACCGGACATCGCGCCGGAGTATACCGACTCACCCTGCCGCCACGGTTCCCGACTATCATCCGGGGAGCGGGTGGGAGGCCCGCATCACGCCTTCTCCCAGGACCCCTCCGGCGCCCCTCGAGGCCCCCGGATCGAGGCCACGACGGCGCCGTCCGACCAAGAGGACGACGAGCCGATGACGATGAAGAGCGTCGACCTGCCCCACCTCCGCAGCGTCGTTCTGGCCGGCCACGCCGGCGCCGGAAAGACGACGCTCGCGGAGCAGCTCCTCTTTCGAGCCGGTGCGATCCCGCGCCACGGCCGCGTCGAGGACGGCACGGCCCACATGGACCACGAGCCGGAGGAGCACAAGCGCCGCCAGTCGCTGAGCCTCGCGGTCGCGACGTTCGAGCGCGACGGGACGAGAATCACGATCGTCGACACGCCCGGCTATCCCGATTTCATCGCCGAGGTCATCCAGGGCTACCAGGCGGTCGATGGCGCGATCATCGCGGTCGACGCCTCCGGCGGGATCGAGGCCGGGCTGGAGCAGGCGGTCGCGCTCGGGCGATCGACGAACACCGCCGCGTGCTTCTTCGTCAACAAGTCGGACCGCGAGAACGCCGATCCGATGAACGCGGTCGATGCGCTGCGCGGCCGGTTCGGGACGAAGATCGCGCCGCTCCACGTGGCGATCGGCAAGGGCGAGAAGTTCAGCGGCTACGTCGACGTCGTCCACCGCAAGGCGTACAAGCTCGACGGCTCGAGCGAGGTCGAGATCCCGATCCCGGACGACCTCACCGATGAGGTCGCGCTCCGGCGCGACCAGCTGCTCGAGGCGGCGGCCGAGGCCGACGACGACGTCCTGACGAAGTACCTCGAGGGCCAGGAGGTCTCCGACCCGGAGCTCGACGCCTGCCTCCGCAAGGGCGTCAAGGAATCGGTGCTCGCGCCGGTGCTCATCGGCAGCGCCTCGAAGGGCATCGGGCTCAACGCGCTGCTCGACGCGATCGTCCGCTACCTGCCGTCCCCGGCCGACGAGGGTCCCGTGACGGCCGTCGACGCCAAGACGAAGGCCGAGGTTTCCGTCCCGCCCGATCCGAACGGCCCGCTCCTCGTGCGCGTCTTCAAGACCGCCGCCGACCCGTTCGTCGGCCGGCTGACGTATCTCCGGGTGCTCTCCGGGACGCTGCGCGGCCAGGCCCATGCCTGGAACTCGACGCGTAACGAGGACGAGCGGATCGGCCAGCTGCTGCTCCTCCACGGCAAGGAGCAGGAGGCGATCGGCGAGCTCGAGGCGGGCGAGATCGGGGCGGTCGCGAAGCTCAGCGTGACCGAGACCGGCGACACGCTCGCGTCGAAGGAGAAGCCGCTCGTCCTGCCGCCGATCGACTTCCCGAACCCGACGCTCATGCTCGCGATCGAGCCGCAGACGAAGGCCGACCTCGACAAGATGGGCCAGGCCCTCCAGCGGATGCTCGAGGAGGAGCCGACGGCGCGCGTCGAGCGCAGCGACGCCGGCGAGCAGATCCTGCGAACGATGGGCGACGCCCACACCGCGGTGATCATCGAGCGGCTGAAGCGGAAGTTCGGTGCGGCGATCGTGACGAAGACGCCGCGCGTCCCCTATCGCGAGACGATCCGGGGCAAGACGCAGGTCCACGGCCGGTACAAGAAGCAGACCGGCGGACACGGGATGTTCGGCGACGTGTGGATCGAGCTCGAGCCGAATCCGGGTGGTGGCGTCGAGTTCGCCGAGCGCGTCGTCGGCGGCTCGGTGCCGCGGAACTTCTTCCCCGGCGTCGAGAAGGGCATCCGCGAGACCGCGGCCGAGGGCGTCCTGGCGGGGTACCCGCTGAGCGACTTCAAGGCGACGCTCTACGACGGCTCGTTCCACAGCGTGGACTCGAACGAGCTGTCGTTCAAGATCGCCGCGTCGATGGCGCTGAAGGAAGGCGTGCAGCAGGCGAAACCGGCGTTGCTCGAGCCGATCATGGCCGTCGAGATCCACATCCCCGAGGCGTACATGGGCGAGGTCAACCGCGACCTCAACGGCCGGCGCGGCCGGGTGCTGGGGATGGATACCTCCAACGGGATGCAGGTCATCACCGCACACGTCCCGCAGGCCGAGCTCTTCAGCTATTCGACAGAGCTTCGGTCGCTCACCGGCGGGCGAGGGACGTTCAGTGCCTCACTCGACCACTACGAGGAGGTGCCGAACCACATCGCCTCGCAGGTGATCGAGTCGCACAAGAAGGAGGTCGAGGCCGGCGGCCACTGAGCCCAACCGAGCCTCGCGCCGGAGCTCAACCGATCGCCCGGACCGCCTCGGCGATGTCGAGGCGCCCTTCGTAGAGCGCCTTGCCGACGATCGCGCCCGTGCAACCGAGGTCGCGCACGCGGCGGAGATCGTCGATCGTCGTGACCCCGCCCGAGGCGATGACGCTCCCC
>DATBKB010000081.1:0-32854 GCA_036556145.1 Candidatus Limnocylindrales bacterium
GCTGCCCTGCATCCGGCTCGGCGGCAGCTGGGTCATGCTCGAGCGCGACGTCGCGCTCATCGGCCGGATCGCCAGTCGCGCCCGTCGACCCCGCACGTCGGCACCGACCCGCGTAGCCGCTCCGAGCCACGTTCTCGCGGCGGTCTTCGACGATGGTGCGGCCGCGGGTCTCGCCGCGGAGGCGCTCGAGGATCGGCTTCGCGGCGCGGCCGAGGAGATCACGACCGCGCCGCTCGGCGTCCCGTCGCTGCCGGCCCTGTCGCTGACGCTACTGGCCGGGCGAATCGCCGGCGCCTCCGCCCTCGACGCCCGCCGGATCCTCGCCGCGTTCGGCGGCCGGATCGTTGCCGACGTCGAGGAGATCCGGGCGGCCCCGGTGCCGGCGGGCGACGAGTCGGACTCAGAGGCCGGGGCCGGGGCGGGACCCCTCGAAGCGACCGCGCCCGAGCCGTCCGCGGGCCTGATCGGCTAGATCGAGGCGGTTCCCCTCAGTCGCCGACGGCGCCCAGGACGAGGGCGCCGTTCAGGCCGCCGAAGCCGAACGACGTCGACAGCGCGCGCCGGTACGCGCCCGACCGGCCCGTCCGCAGGAGTCCGGGCAGGAGGCCCGCGGTCTCCTCGTCGGGCTGCTCGAGGTTGACCGACGCTGGCGCCCAGCCATCCCGGATCGCGAGCGCGCAGATCGCCGCCTCGATGGCGCCCGACGCCCCGAGGGGATGGCCGTACAGCGCCTTCGTGCCGCTCACCGCGACGGTCGCGGCCCGCTCGCCGAGCGCCCGAGCGAGCGCGCGCGCCTCGGCGACGTCGCCGATGGGCGTCGAGCTCGCGTGGGCGTTGACGTAGTCGATCTCCGACGGGACGACGCCCGCGTCATCGAGCGCGATCCTTGCCGCCCGCGCGGCCTCGCTCCCGTCGGCGCGGGGCTGGACCATGTGATGCGCGTCGGAGGTCGCGCCGTAGCCCATGAGCTCGGCATACGGCTCGGCGCCGCGAGCCCGTGCTACGTCCTCTGCCTCGAGGACGAGCAGCGCCGCGGCCTCGCCCATGACGAAGCCGTCGCGCCTCGAATCGAAGGGACGCGCGGCGTGCCTCGGGTCGTCGTTGGAGCCCGACGACAGCGCGCGGATGATGTCGAACGCCCCGAACGCGAGCGGGCTCAGCGGCACCTCGGCGCCGCCGGCGATCGCGCCATCGATCTGGCCGAGCCGGATCGCATCGAGCGCCTCGCCGAGGGCCACGGCGCCGGAGGCGCACGAATTCGCGGTCGAGAGGATCGGGCCGCGGACGTCGAGGGCGATCCCGAGATTCGCCGGGGCCGCGCCGCCGAACACCGCCAGCGCGAGGTTCGGCGCCACGGACCGGATGCCGCGCTCCATGTACCGCTCGTGCTGACTCTCGGCGTAGGCGATGCCGCCGAGCGCGCTGCCGAGGTAGATCCCGATCCGCTCCTTCCGCGCCGAGCCGTTCTCGCCCGGGGTGAGGCGAGCATCCGCGAGCGCCTGCCGTCCGGCGACGAGCCCGAACTGGCTGAACCGATCGAGCTGGCGCGCGGTTTTTGCGTCCAGGTGCTCGAGCGGCTCGAAGTCGTCGACCTGCGCGGCAACCTGCGACCGGAACGCGGACGGGTCGAAGCGATCGATCCGCTTCACCGGCGACCGCGCGGCGCGCAGGCCGGCCCGGAACGCCTCCACGCCGATCCCGATCGGGGTGACGAGGCCGATGCCGGTGATCCAGACACGGCGGCGCTCGCTCATCCGGCGTGGATCGCCTCGGCCAGGTCGCGGAACGTCGCGAGCGTGCGCCCCGCGATCGGCCGTGTGATAAGGCGGTCGACGATCGCCGCCCACGGTGCGAATCGGGGCCGGAAGTCGTGCTCGATCTCGACGCGGCAGCCCGACGCGGTCGCGTCGATCCGCCAGGTCACGTCCATGCCGTTCGTCGCACCCCCTTGATGGACGAATCGCAGGCGACACGTCTCCGGTTCGCTCCAGGTCCGGGACCGCCACGCGACCGGAAGACCGAGACCGAGCACCGGGAGCAGCGGCCGACGCGCGACGAACTGCACGACTCGCGAGCCGTCCGGCTCACGACCGAGGACGCGCGCGCCGACGTAGTGGGGGAGCAGCCGCGGCCATCGCTCGACGTCGTGCGCGAGGCGGAAGACGAGGTCCGGCGGCGCCGTCACGTCGATCCCGATGGAGGAGCGCACGGGCTCGACTAGGGCCGCAGGAGCGCGGCGAGGAAGCGCGGGTCGAGGCCGCGCGATGCGGGCACGAGGTCGCCCATCACGCGGCCCATCGTCTCACGGACGCCGTCGCGGGCCGCGATTCGGCGCGCCGCGTACTCAAATGTCCGTGGCCGCGAGAGGAACGCCTGGACGAGGACGCTGACCGCATCCTTCGACCGGAACCTCGCGTTCATCGCCCCGTCGTAGCCGGCGAGGGCAGCAGCCTCGCCGTGGAGATGGCGGTCGATCGCGGTCGCGGCGAGCTCAGCCGAGACGAGCGCGCGATGCAGACCCTCGCCGGTGAACGGATCGAGGAAGCCCGCGGCATCGCCGACGAGGACCCAGCCGGGCCCGTGGCGTCGTGACGCCCGATGCCCGAGCGGCGCTGCGCCCTCGATCGGGTCGCACCGCACCGGCTGTGTCCAGTCGATCGGATCGTCATCGGCGCGTGGAACTGCAGCGAGGACGCGCAAGGTCGTCGTCGCGGCACCGTCGCGGGCGAGGCGGCCGGACCACGAACGCCCGAGGACGATCCCGACGTTGACGCGCCCGCCGGGCACCGGTGCCAGCCCGACGTAGCCACCGTCGAAGACGATCATCCTCGCGTCGCGCGGGGCCCTGGGCTCCGGATCCTCGACGTGAAATGTCAGTCCTGTCCGCGGGGCGAGCCTGGCGGCGCGGTCCACACCGAAGGCGCGGGCGACGACCGACCGGATGCCGTCGGCGCCGACGACGACCTTGGCGTCGACGACCGACTCGCTGGCGCCCTCGCGGACCGTCAGGCGGCCCGGCTCGACCGAGGTCACCGCCGTGCCTTCGCGAACGTCGGCGCCGGCGACCGCCGCCAGCCGCAGCATCGCCGGGTCGAGCGCGGACCGGTCGAAGCCCACCGCCGGCGCGCGCAGGGCCCCGTCGTCGCCGTAGGTCAGTCGGAACGTCGTGCCGCGCGCCGTCTCGACCCGCATTGCCGGCACGGGGCGTGCCACGGCGTCGATCGTCGCCGCCTCGAGGCCCAACCGTCGCAGCGCCGCGACCGAGGCCGGCGACGTGAAGACGCCACACGCGCGCCACCGCCACGCCGGCGCCCGCTCGAGGACGACGACGCGCCGGCCGCGCCTCGCGAGCAGCGTGGCGAGCGCGGCGCCGGCCGGACCGCCGCCGACGACCGCGACGTCGAGGGTGCCGCGCGCCGCGGTCACGCCCGCACCGCGGCGACCGCGACCCGGTAGCGGAGCGGATGGCGAATCGTCGCGACGGGTCGCAGTCCCGCGATCGCGAGCATCGCCTGGATCTCGACGACCGAGTACGCGCGCCGGACCGAGAGCGGCCCGTCGTAACGCGAGTACCGGTTCCGCGTCACGAGCGGCGCGAGCAATCTGGCGGCGATCCACGCGAGCCGGCCGCGAACGAGGTCGTTGACGACGACGCCGCGACGGCTGACGCGCGCCATCTCGGTGAGGAACCGCACCGCGTCCGGTGGCTCGAGGTGGTGGAGCACGAGCGAGGAGTGGCCGACGTCGAAGGTGCGGTCGTCGTACGGCAGCGTTCGCCCATCGGCGACCTCGAGGCTCAGCCGGGGAAGCGCATCGAGATCCGGGCGGATGGCCCGAGCCGCGGCGATGACCTCGGCTCGGTCGACCCCCGTGACCCGCAACGGCCGTCCGTCGCGGGCGAAGCCGGCCAGCAGGGCCACCGGGATGTCCGCCCCACCCGTGCCAACGTCGAGCAGCGCGACCGGCCCTCCCGCGCCCGCGGCACGCGCCTCACCGAGAACCGCCTCGATCGCGCGCCGCGAGAGGCGGGTCCCGCCGAGCCGGGCGTTGACCCGGCCCATGTCGCGGAGGTTCCCGGCGAGCGTCGCCAGGTCGTCCAGCGGGCCGTCGAGCAGCTCCGGCGTGTTCGCCAGTCGGCGCACGAGCGCTCCTCGGTGCGGGTGGGCCGGAAGCGTAGCGCTTTGGTCAGGCGGCCCCGTACCGACGGGCCAGCGCGCTCGCGGGCTCGGTCGGTAGCATCGGGGCGTGACCGCGACCAGATCGTCCCGTCCGCGCCTCCTCGGCCTCGCCCTCGTGCTCGGCACGCTGCTGCTCGCCGCCGCGACGGCGGCGGGTCCGGTGCTCGCCGCCGGCCTGCCGGGCTTCGCCTGGCCGACCCAGAGCGTCGGCAACCGCGGCGCGGACGTGAAGTCGATCCAGTCGCTGCTCCGCGGGCACGGCGTGACCGTCGTGTACGACGGCGTCTTCAGCGACGACACGCAGTCCGCCGTCATGACGTTCCAGTCCGCGAACGCGCTCCCGCCGACGGGCATCGTCGACGCCGCGACGTGGCAGCGCCTCGTGACCACCGTCGGTCCGAGGGCGGCGCGCGAGCCCGTCCTGACGCTCCAGCGGCAGCTCAACGAGAAACGTGGGGCGGGACTCGTGACGACCGGAACCTGGGACGCGCCGACGGCGGCCGCGGTCCGCGCCTTCGAGTCGCACGTCGGCCTCCCGGTCGACGGCGTCGCGGACGTCGAGGTCTGGCGGTACCTCATCGCCCACTATGACCGGCCGGTCTTCTCGACGGCCGGGCTGTGCGACTACAGCGTTGGCAACGGACCGGCGAACTGGGGCACGGGCGCCGCGATCGGGCAGATCGAGGCCGCGGCCCAGGCGGCCGTCAAGGCCGGCCTCGGGCGGGTGCCGGTCGGCGACATCAGCCTCGAGCACGGCGGCAACATCGCCGGCCACGAGACGCACGAGCGCGGCCTCGACGTCGACATCCGCCCGGTCCGCGACAACCGCGACCAGTGCCGCTACGGGACGAACTGGCGGCTGGCGTCGTACAACCGGACGGCGACGCGGCTGCTCATCAAGGCGATCCGGGCCGCGGCGCCGGGGCACGTGAAGCTCATCTACTTCAACGACCCGACCCTCGTCGCCGAGCGCCACACGACGCGCCACGCCGGCCACGACGACCATCTCCACATCCGCTTCTGCGAGCTGGCCCACCCGGACCCGGCGTACCGCTGCTAGGCGTGCTGGTCGGCACGGCCCGGACGATCGGCCGGGCGCCCGGGAGCCGCCGGCGGACCCCGGCCGGGCATAATGACCGGCGATGGCCACCGAGACGAAGAACGCCCTGACCCGATCGGGCGCGGGATCGGGCGGTTCGGGCGACCGATCGCCCGCGAGCTGGGGCCTCGGCGACGGCCAGGCGATCCCGTGGGAGTACGCGCCGGCCCCCGAGTCGCGCGAGATCGTCCGGCTCCAGAAGCGCTACGGCCTGTTCATCGGCGGCAAGAGCGTCCCCGCGAAGGCCGGCCAGTGGTTCACGACCGTCAACCCGGCCACCGAGGAGCCGCTTGCCGAGGTCGCCAAGGCCGGCCCGGAGGACGTCGACAAGGCCGTCTCGGCCGCCCGCCGCGCCCAGACCCGGGTCTGGGGCCGCCTGCCCGGCACCGAGCGCGCGAAGTACCTGTTCCGGATTTCTCGCATCCTCCAGGAGCGGAGCCGTGAGTTCGCGGTCCTCGAGTCGATGGACTCGGGCAAGCCGATCAAGGAAAGCCGCGACGTCGACGTCCCGCTGGCGGCGGCGCACTTCTGGTACTACGCCGGCTGGGCCGACAAGCTCGAATATGCGTTCCCCGGCCGGTTGGCGCGGCCACTGGGTGTCGCGGCGCAAGTCATCCCATGGAACTTCCCGCTGCTCATGCTCGCGTGGAAGATCGCGCCGGCGCTCGCGGCCGGGAACACCGTCGTCCTCAAGCCGGCGTCGACGACGCCCCTCTCGGCCCTGCTGTTCGCCGATGTCTGCCGCCAGGCCGACCTGCCCGCGGGCGTCGTGAACATCGTCCCTGGCCCGGGCGAGATCGGCATGTACCTCATCTCGCATCCCGACGTCGACAAGGTCGCGTTCACCGGCTCGACGGAGATCGGCCGCAAGATCTTCAAGGGCGTCGCCGGCACCGACAAGGCGCTGACGCTGGAGCTCGGCGGCAAGGCGGCGAACCTCGTCTTCGAGGACGCGGCGCTCGACCAGGCCGTCGAGGGCATCGTCAACGGCATCTACTTCAACCAGGGCGAGGTGTGCTGCGCCGGCTCGCGGCTGCTCGCCCAGGAGTCGATCGTCGGGCCGCTCGTCGAGAAGCTCAAGGACCGGCTCTCGACGATCCGCGTGGGGGACCCGCTCGACAAAAACACCGACGTCGGGGCGATCAACTCGCGCTCGCAGCTCGAGAAGATCACCGAGCTCGTCGCGTCCGGCACGGCCGAGGGCGCGGAGATGTACCAGCCGGCCTGCGACCTCCCTGACCGCGGCTACTTCTTCCGGCCGACGCTGTTCACCAACGTCGCCCAGTCGCACCGGATCGCGAAGGAGGAGATCTTCGGGCCGGTGCTCTCGGTGCTGACCTTCCGGACGCCCGACGAGGCCATCGAGAAGGCGAACAACACGCCGTACGGGCTCTCGGCCGGCGTCTGGACGGAGAAGGGGAGCCGCATCCTTGCGATGGTCCGCCGCCTGAAGGCCGGCGTCGTGTGGGCCAACACGTTCAACCGCTTCGATCCGACGTCGCCGTTCGGTGGCTACAAGGAATCGGGCTTCGGCCGCGAGGGCGGCATGCACGGGCTGCACGCCTACGTCCGCCTCGAGGACCGCTGAGCGTGGGCAACCTGCGGCACTCACCTACGCACCACGTGCGTACTAACGCCGTTCTGCGGCCGATCGAGGCTCACCCACGCATGGGGTGCGTGATAGCGCCGCGCCAGGCCGCGCCAGCCGCTCATTCGGCCCGTGAGTTAGCCGAATCCGTCAATGAATCTGCGCTGATGGGTGTCGCCGCGTGACAGGGCGGCTGCTAGTACGCACCAGGTGCGTATCTGAACCTGGTTGGGCCGCCTGATGCCGCGCAAAGCAGCCCGCACGCGCGCAGTGACGCCCGCGCCGTCGACCGATGGCCGGATCGAAGTCCGCAAGACGTACAAGCTCTACATCGACGGGGCCTTTCCCCGAACCGAGTCGGGGCGCTCGTACGAGATCCTCGCCGCCGACGGGACGCTGCTCGCGAACGCGAGCCGCGCGTCGAAGAAGGACGTCCGCGATGCCGTCCGCGCCGCGCGCAAGGCGGCCGACGGCTGGGCGGGCCGCACCGCGATGAACCGCGGCCAGGTCCTCTACCGCGTCGCGGAGCTGCTCGAGGGCCGCCGCGACCAGTTCGTCGCCGAGGTCGGCGCGGCCGAGGGCGTGTCGGCGGCCAAGGCGCGCGAGTCCGTCAATCGGGCGATCGACCGCTGGGTGTGGTACGCCGGCTGGGCCGACAAGATCGCGCAGGTGCTCGGGAGCAGCAACCCCGTCGCCGCGCCGTACTTCAACTTCACGATCCCCGAGCCGACCGGTGTCGTCGGCATCGTCGCCCCCGAGACGTCGTCGCTGCTCGGGCTGGTGTCGCGGCTTGCGCCAGCGCTCGTCGGTGGCAACGCCGTCGTCGTCCTCGCCTCGGAGGGCCGGCCGCTGCCGGCGATCACGCTGGCCGAGGTGCTCGCGACGTCGGACGTGCCGGCCGGCGTGGTGAACATCGTCACGGGCCTGAAGAAGGAGCTCGTGCCGGTCATGGCTGCGCACGAGGACCTCGACGCGATCGACCTGTGGGGCGTCCCCGACGACATGCGCGTCGATGCGGAGACGCTCGCCGCCGAGGACATCAAGCGAATCGCCCGCCGCCCGCGTGGCGTGCCGGAAGCCCGCTTCGACTGGACCGACGAGCGGGCCGCCGAGCGGCCGGAGTGGATCGCCGCGTTCCTCGAGATGAAGACGGTCTGGCACCCGATCGGGGTTTGAGCCGGCTTCGAGCGGGCGGCGAGAGTTCTTATCCGGCGCTCATGCGGCCCTGCCATCATGGGCGCCATGGCCGAGCGAGCCCGGATCCTCGTCGTCGACGACGACCCGCGGATCGCCGCTTCCGTCCGCCGCGCGCTCGTGTACGACGGCCACGAGGTGGACGTCGCGGTCGACGGCCCGGCCGCCCTCGCCGCCGCCAGGGATCGAGAGCCCGATGCGGTCGTCCTCGATCTCATGCTTCCCGGGATGGACGGCATCGAGGTCTGCCGCCGCCTCCGCGCCGCCGGCGACGTGCCGATTCTCATGCTCACGGCGCGCGACTCCGTCGGCGACCGGGTGATGGGCCTCGACAGCGGCGCCGACGACTACCTCGTCAAGCCCTTCGCCCACGACGAGCTGCTCGCCCGCATCCGGGCGCTGCTGCGCCGCCGCGCGCCCGGCCGCCACGAGACGCTCCGCTTCGCCGACCTGGCGATGGACGTCGACGCCCGGGAGGTTCGCCGCGGCGACCGGCTCGTCGAGCTGTCGGCGCTCCAGTTCTCGTTGCTCGAGCACTTCCTCCGCAACCCGCGCATCGTCCTCGATCGCGACCGGCTCCTCGACGCCGTGTGGGGGATGGACCCGGACACCGCCTCGAACGTCGTCGACGTCTACGTCGGCTACCTGCGGCGGGCCCTCGAGGAGGGCGGTGAGCCGCGCCTCATCCACACGGTTCGCGGCTTCGGTTACGTCCTCAAGGAGGGCTGAGTGCGGATCCGCCGCCGCCTCGTCCTGTACGCGGCCGGCGTCGCGACGGCGGGCATGGCGCTGTTCGCGATCCTCCTGACCTCGCTCCTCGGGCGAGGCGTGCTCGACGAACAGGACCAGCTGCTCGGCCGGCTCGCCGCCGACACCGTCGCCGAAGTCGAGCGCCTCGGCCCCGAGGCGCTGGCCGGCGCCCGCCCGCTGCCGGAGCTCGACCTCGCCACGACGAGCGAGCCGTTCGTCGCCGTGTACGACGAAGGCGGCGTCGGCATGTACTCGACGGGCCGGCTCGGCGGTGCGATCCCGCGCGTGCCCGCCGCGGTGTCGGTCGAGGCGCTCGAAACCGGCACGTCCGCGGCGACGATCCCGGCCGGCGCCGCGGAGTTCCGCGTGCAGGCCCGGCGCTGGACGAGCGGCGAGCAGCGCGGCGTCGTCGTCGCGGGCAGGACGACCGCGTTCGTCGAGCAGCAGCAGAACGGCGTCCGGTTCTTCCTGTGGTTCTCCGCCGTGGTCACGATCATCGCCGTGGTCATCGTCAGCTGGCTCGTCATCGGCCGCGCGTTGCGACCGCTCCGGACGCTGGCCGCGACGGCGGACGAGATCGGGCGAACGGGCGACGTCACTCGCCGGCTTCCCGTGGCCGGGACGCGGGACGAAGTCGGGACGCTCACGACGAGCTTCAACGGGATGCTCGAGCGGCTGGCCGCCACGCAGGAGCAGCTCGAGGACAGCCTCGCCGCGCAGCGCCGGTTCGTCGCCGATGCCTCCCACGAGCTCCGCACGCCGCTCACGACCATCCGGACGAACGCCGAGTTCCTGCGCGACCGGCCCCAGGCCGCGGCCGCGGACCGGAGCGCCGCGATCGACGACGTCGCGGCCGAGAGCGAGCGGCTCAGCCGGCTCGTCGACGGGCTCCTGACGCTCGCCCGGGCCGACGCGGGCAATCGACCGACGACCGAGATCCTCGACCTGCGGCCGATCCTCGAAGACGTCGCGACCCGGGCCGGCCGGCGCGGCCGACCCGTGACGTTCGAGTCGGACGGGGCGGCGATCGTCCGAGGCGACCGCGACTCGCTGACGCGCCTCGCCTGGATCCTCGTCGACAACGCGCTCAAGCACGGCGCCGGCGACGTCGAGCTGCGGCTGGCCTCGACCGGCGATCGGGCGACGCTCACCGTCGACGACCGCGGCTCGGGGATCCCGGAGGGCGCGGAGGAGCGGGTGTTCGAGCGCTTCTACCGTGGCGACCGGGCGCGCGGCGGGGACGGCGTCGGCCTGGGGCTGGCGATCGCCCGGACGATCGCCGAGGGCCACGGCGGCACGATCCGGGCCGAGCGCCGCCCGGAGGGCGGCGCGCGGATGATGGTCGAGCTGCCGCTGCTGCGGGGCGCCGGCCCACCCGCCTGAACGGCCCCTGAGACCGGGCCGGCCACTTCTCACCCCGTTCTCACCGATTCCACAAGGGCCGCTCATGACGCCCCGCGAACCTGCGGGGCATGAACGCCGTCGCAGTTCCCGCTCCGACCAGCCGGCCCCGGGACGCCGTCGAGGTCGTCCGCGTCCTCGTCCTCCTCCAGGCCGCGACCCTCGTCGTCTCGACGCTCGAGGGCTGGATCGCCCTCGGCTTCGGCGGCGGTGTCGCCGGAGCCCCGATGGTCCTCCTCACCGCGATCGCCTGCGGCCTGACCTTCGCCGCCGTCTCCGGCATCGGTCGCCGCGCGGCGTGGGCCCGCCGCCTGACGCTCGTCGGCGCCGGTCTCGGGCTCGTCGTCGCCGTGATCGACCTCGGCCTGTCGCTGGTCATGACCGGTCAGGGCCTGCCGCTCGTCGCCATCCTCACCCGCCTCCTCCTGCCCGTCGCGGTGATCGCGATCCTTCGCGACGCGACGGTTCGCGCCGCCTTCCGAGTGCCCACCACCCAGGAGGTCGCTCGATGAACCTTCCGCTTTTCCACGGTGGCTCCGTCACGATCGCCGAGGCGTCGGTCGGCAGCCCGCTCTACGACATCGCGCCGGAGCACGTCGGCGCGATCGTCGCGGTCCTCCTCATGCCCGTCGCGGCGTGGTATGTCCGCCTCGGCGCATCGCGCGGATCGCGGCGGGCGCAGACGCTCCTCGCCGGCTACGACCGACTCCCCACCGCGGACCGCATCGCCGCGTGGCTCATCGCGGTCTCGGCCGTCGTCCACCTGGCCCTCATCGGGCACGGCCCGGCCGCGACGAAGGCCCTGTTCCTGGCCGACGCCATCGCCCTCGCCTGGGTCGCCCGCCGCCTGGTTCTCGGCCGGCCATGGCGCCTGCCCGCCGTCGTCGTCCTCACCGGCTCGGTCGCGGCGTGGTGGGCGGCCGCGATCGGCGGCGAGCCGCCGGACCAGGTGGCCATCGCGACCAAGCTCGTCGAGATCGTGGCGATCACGCTGGCGATCGCGCCGCGCACCCCCGGCCGGCTGAAGGGCCTTGCCTCGACAAGCGCGACCGTCGCCCTCGTCTTCGTCACCGCGCTCGCAGGCTGGATCGGCTCGTTCGCCGCGGCCGCCGAAGGCGCAGAGCCCGGCCAGGGTCACCACGGCGGCGCCGCGGTCGCCCCCGGCACGCTGTTGACGGCCCATCCCGGGCGCGACGCGACGCCCGAGGAGCGGGCCGCCGCCGATCAGCTCGTCGCCGACACCAGGCGCGCGATCGCGAAGTACGCCAACCCGGCCGTGGCCGCGGCCGACGGCTACGACGTCGCCGGCCTCGCCGGCCTCGGCTTCCATGCCGGCAATCCGCTGTACGAGCACGACGGCCGGATCCTCGATCCCGAGCGGCCCGAGACGCTCGTCTACGCCGACACGCGCGAGGGCCCGGTCCTCCTCGGCGCGATGTTCATCATGCCGAAGGCCCACCTGCCCGGGCCGGCGGTCGGTGGCCCGCTCACGCCGTGGCACGCCCACGAGCAGATCTGCATCGGGCTCCTGCCGCCGTCGCTGACCGGGCTCGTCTCGCCCCTCGGTGGCTGTCCGGTCGCGTCGATCGCCGTGCCGCTGACGCCGGAGATGATCCACGTCTGGACCGTCCCCGGCGCCCCGCAGGTCTTCGGCGACCTCGACGAGGCGTGGCTCAAGGAGTACCTGGCGACGGCGCGAGGCTGACGGCGCGCGGCGGGGGCGCGCGGCCACGTCGCAAGGCGCAGCCCGCGCGCGCTATCGTCGGGCGGTGCGAACCTCCGCCCGGGCCGCCCCTGCCGAGCCGGTCGCGGCGCCCCGCTACCTCGGTCTCGGCCGGCACCTCCGGGCGCTCGTGGGAGGCACGATCCTGCTCGCCGGCCTGTGGCTGCTGCCGGACCTGACGCCGCCGGCCGCGCAACCGCCGCCCGTCGAGCTCGTCCACGGCCGGATCCTCGAGGTCCTCCCCGGCGACCCCGATGCGGGCGGCGAGCCGAGGGTCCGGGTGGAGGTCCTCGGCGGGGCGCGCGACGGCGAGACCCTCGACGGCCTCATCCAGATCCCCACGGCCGGCCTTTACGAGCCCGACTACGAGGTCGGCGACGAGGTCGTCGTCAACGTCTCGCGTGAGCCCGACAGCGAATTCATTGCCGTCACCGACTTCTGGCGGATCCCGGCGCTCACGATGATCCTCGGGATCTTCGCGGTTGCCGTCGTCGTCGTCGGCGGCTGGCGTGGCCTGCGCTCGCTGCTCGCGCTCGTGCTGACGCTCGGTGCGATCGTCAAGGTCGTCGTCCCGTTGCTGCTCGCCGGTTGGGACCCGGTGGTCCTCGCGGTCGGCGTCGCGACCGTCGTGACGACCGCGACGTTCCTCCTCACGGAGGGCGCCCGCCGCTCGACGGCGGCCGCGATCGCCGGCACGTTCACGGCGCTCGCCTTGACCGCGTTGCTCGCCGTCGCGTTCACGAGTGTCGCCCGGTTCAGCCCGTTCCAGGGCTCAGAGGACCTCGTCTACCTCCTCGCGTTCCAGCCCGACCTCGACCTCGGCGGGCTGCTGCTCGCCGCGGTCATCTTCGGCGCGCTGGGCGTGCTCGACGACGTCACCGTGACCCAGGCGGCGACCGTGCACGAGCTGTTCGACGCCGACCCGACGGCGTCGCGCTGGCGGCTGTTCGGGCGGGCGATGAACGTCGGCCGGTCGCACATTGCGGCGACCGTCAACACGCTCGTGCTCGCGTACGTCGGCGCCTCCTTGCCGTTGCTTGTGCTGTTCGCCGCGGGCCGCCAGGATCCGCTGCTGACTGCGAGCGGCGAGATCGTCGCTGTCGAGATCGGCCGGGCGATCGTCGGCAGCATCGGGATCGTTGCCGCGGTGCCGCTGACGACCGCGTTCGCGGTCGCGCTCGCCGGCCGGCGGCTGCCGATCGTGGGCGACGGAGGGCTGGTGCGCCGGGCCGCCGGCTGGGACTAGGCGAGCGTGGACCTCCTCGTCTTCGGGCTCGTCGCCGCGTCCGCGATCCTCCACGTCACGTGGAACGTCCTCGTCAAGACGTCCGGGGATCCGCTCCGCGCAGCCGGCATCGGGATGGCGGTCGGCGGGCTCGTCCTGCCACCGATTGCGTTCGCGCGCTGGCTCGCCGTCGGGCAGCCCGCGGTCCCGTCCGAGGCGATCGCGATCGCTGTCGTGTCCGGCGCGCTCGAGGCGCTCTACGTGGTCGTCCTCGCCGCGGCATACCGGCACGGCGACCTGTCGATCGTCTATCCGCTCGCCCGCGGCACGGCGACACTCCTGGCGGTCGCGATCGGGATCGGGATCCTCGGCGAGCGGCTGGGCCCGCTCGCGACGCTCGGTCTGGTCGCGCTCCTCGTCGGGTTCTTCGCGCTCCAGCGGCCGTGGCGGGCGTTCCGCCGGGTGGGCGGTCATCGCGGCGGTGGCATCGATCGCGGCGTTGCCCTCGCGCTGCTGTGCGGCGTGCTGATCGCCACGTATTCGGCGATCGACCGGGTCGGGACGCGGCTTACCGAGCCGCTCGTCTACGGCGCGATCCT
Organism: Candidatus Limnocylindrales bacterium; assembly: GCA_036556145.1. Lineage (GTDB taxonomy): Bacteria > Chloroflexota > Limnocylindria > Limnocylindrales > CSP1-4 > JACDAV01. The sequence goes on from DATBKB010000081.1 coordinate 13,758, forward strand.
CTGGGCGACGACGGCCGTGGTCATCGTCCTCGTCATCGCCGCTCGCAGCTCACCCGCCGCGGTCGTGCCGCGCGATCGCCGGATCGTCGTCGGCGGGCTGATCATGACGACGCAGTACATGGCCGTGCTCATCGCCTTGAGCCTCGCGCCGTTGACGGCGGTCGCGCCGCTGCGCGAATCGGCGGTCGTGCTGGCGACCAGCTGGGGTGCGTTGCGGCTCGGTGAAGCCGCCCACCGCCGCGAGGCCTTCTGGCGGATCGGCGCGGCCGCGCTGATCGTCGTCGGCGCGGTGCTCCTCGCGCTCGAGCGCTAGAAGGCCAGAACGTGGGGCTTCGCGCGTCGCGCGCGCAGATCCGTCCGCGTCGCGCGCGTGACGCGCACTGCGACGCCCAACGGGGCGCCCGCCTCTCGTTTCGTGCGCCTCGCGCTCGGACATGCCGGAGTCGGGCCGCCGCCTGCCACCACGGGACCTCGAACATGAATCTTCGCGCCCGTGGCGCGCGGGTTCGTCGCTGCGCGCCTTGTCCCCAATCGTGGCCCGGCGACAGTGCGCGCCTGACGCGCGACGGCCCGGCCGCCTACCGGTCGGAGGCGGCCTCCGCGCGGCGCGCGTCGGATGGCGGCGGCACCGGAGCCTGGGCCGCCACGGTAGCCGGGCCGCCGGCGCCGGCCCGGCCGTAGAGCCGCCGCGAGCCGTACTTGCTGTTGACGAGCGCCACGCCGCCGATGACGAGCGCGGTGCCGGCGAGGAGCCGCGCGTCGATCGGCTCGCTGAGGACCAGCGCGCCCAGCACGATGCCCCAGACCGGCAGCAGGTACGCGACCATCGAGGTCCGCGTCGCGCCCCAGTTCTTCAGCAGCCTGAAGAAGGCGAGGTAGGCGAACGCCGAGCCGACGATCCCGAGCCACACCACCGCGAGGATGGCCTGCGGGTTCGGGCGGAGGTCGAGCGGCCGCTCGAGAACGAGCGCGAGCACCGTCGTGATGACGAAGGCGAAGCCGACCTGGAAGACCGCCGGAATCATCGGTCGCAGGCCCTGGACGTTGCGCCGGGCGTAGACCGCACCGGCGGCGTACGAGACCGCCGAACCGATGAGCGCCACCTCGCCGATGAAGCTCGACGAGCCGAGCGAGCCGAGGCCCCGGCTCGTCAGGACGACCACGCCGATGAACCCGAGGACGAGCCCGACGAGGCGGTTGACGGTGATCGGCTCGTCGCGCAGGAACAGCGCGGCGATGACGATGACGAACAGCGGGACCGTGCCGTTGAGGACGGCCGCGAGCGACGACTCGACCGACTGCTCGGCGAACGTGATGAGGAAGAACGGCAGCGAGATGTTGATGACGGCCATGACGAGCAGGTGGCCGTAGACGCGCGGCTTCCGCGGCAGCGACTCCCGCGCCACGGCGACGATCGTCGCGAGGATGAGCAGACCGATCCCGAGCCGACCGGCGATGAGCGTGAACGGCGGCAGCCCGCCCTCTTCGACGCCGATCTTGATGAAGAGGTAGCTGCTGCCCCACATGAACCCGAGGGCGAGGAAGACGAGCCAGTCGAATCGGTTCGAGCGGGTCATCGGCGGATGATACCGGCTGTTGGCCTAGGGGCCTAGGCCAACACGGAGCATTCGAATTTGGTTGCATGCGGCCGGCCGGGGCCAGGGGCCCGGCCGGCCGCGTCGACGCTTACGGCCCCGGCAGGAAGTAGCCGGTGACGTCGAGGATCGCCTGGACGGTGCCGCCCGAGGTCGAGTCGAACCACACGGACATGTTGTCGCCGGCGTTGATCGGCTGGGTAATGCCGTTCGCCCGCGTGTCGGAGGCGGGGAAGTTCAGCGTCGACGTCCCGGGCGTGCCCGCCGGCGGATCCGGCAGCAGCGTGATGTGCCCGGGCTTGTTCGGCTGGGTGATCGTCAGGTTGCCGGTGACGGCCTCGGCATCCGTCGGGACGCCGAAATGGCCGCCGGTCTGGAGGTTGTCGAAGGAGTCGAACGTGAGCGGCCCGTCGACGCCGAGGTCGAGCCGGGTGTCCATGACTCGACCGGGGTTGAGCGGGTAGAACTCGAGGCCGCCCACGGTGTCGAGGTAGTAGCCGGTGACGTCGACGATGAGGTGCGTTCGGGCGGCGGCCGTCGAGGACTTGTAGACCGCGTAGATCTTGCCGTCGAGCGAGAGCGGCAGCGTCTGCCCGTTCGCCCGCGTGTCGCCGAGCGGGAAGTTGATCGTCGATGTCGGCGGGTTGGGATCCGAGGCCGGCGTGATCGCCACGTGGCCCGGCCCGGTCTGGCCGGTGATCGTGACGTTGGCCGTGATCGCCTTCGCCCCGACCGGGACCTGGTCCGGCGTCGCGCTCGTGATCTGGAACGCCTGCGGCACGTCCCTGACGAGCCGGGCCGCGTTGCCGCCGAGGCGGGTGTCGACGGGCCGGTACGGCGTCAGCGTGTTGTACGTGTCGCCGTCGGTGTCGGGCGTGAAGTAGCCGGTCACGTCGAAGATCAGGTGGGTGAGCTTGCCGGCCTGGGCGATGTACGTCGCCGAGACCTTGCCGTCGGTGTTGAGCGGAATCGTCACGTTGTTCGCGCGGGTGTCGCCGACCGGGAAGTTGATCGTCGAGCTCGACGGGTTGGCGACCGGTCGCGGCGTCACCGAGACGTGGCCCGCGCCGGTCTGCTGGGTGACCGTGACGTTTCCGGTCACCGCGACCGCGTCGCTCGGAATCGTTCCGACGCCGGCGACCTGCCACGAGCGCGGCACGCCGTGCTGGAACCGGTTGCTCAGGCCCGTGCCGTCGCGCGTGTCGAGGACACGCGTCGGCGTGATCGGGATGTAGGTGGAGCCGGGCGCCGCGGAGAGCCGGGAGAAGTGAGTCATCCAGTCGCCCGGGGCGTTCGCGATCTCGTTCGTCTGCCAGACGACGTTGCCATCCTGCGGATCCTGGGCGACGCCGGTGTAGTCGCCCCACCGGTCGCCGAGGTCGTACAAGCCGTCGCCCGCACGAACCTCGTGAGCGGTGCTGACCGAGTTCGTCGCGTCGCCCGGGCCGCGATAGACGCTCCACGTGCCGGGGAAGTCCGAGACCGAGGAACGCGTGTACGTCACGTGAAGGTCGCCGTTGAGCGTGATCCCGATGCCACCGTGGAAGAGATCCCTGCCGGCCTCGTTGATGAGGAAGTCCTGGACCTTCACCGGGGTGGCGCCGTTCGTGTTGACATCGCTCACGCGGATGCAGTCGCGCTCGACGTCCGTTGAAGGAATGATGGGCGTGCACCGGTACGTCGAGACGAAGAAGAGGTGGCCGTTCTGCCAGATCGCGTCGGTCGGGCGGCCGTCGACCGCATCGTCGATCGTGTCGACCGCCGTGTTGGGGGGCTCCTCGCCCGGCTGGCGCGGAGCGAGCACCGCGGCGTCGAAGCCGCCGAGAACGCCGGGGACGCCCGCGCTCATGTCGTATCGGGCGACGACGATCGTGTCGACGGTGCTCGAGATGGTGCCGGTGATCTTGAAGTTCTCGGCGTTCCAGTTGTCCGGACCCGGTCCGACGAACTTGATGTTGACGCCGTGGATCGTCGCCGAGGTCGCCGGCGTCTGGAGGGCGGGCCGGGCCGTCGATCCATCCGGGATCTCTTCGTGGTGGAAGTTCAGCTCGCCGCCGGCGAGCAGGTCTGCCCACGGGAACACGTCGAGCGCTGTCCCGCCGAACAGGTCGCCCGACGGTCCGCACGTGCCCGGGTCCAGCGCCTCGAGGCCGAACAGGTTCGAGCCGATGGCCGCCTTGTCCGTCGAGGTCCCGAGCATCGGGTAATCGGGCAGCACGTCCCCGTACTGGATGAACCAGCTCGTCCACTCGCCGGTGGGATCGGAGGTCGACGAGACCGCGATGTCGAGGTAGCCGCTGCCGACGTCGGCGAAGTCGGGGATGGGCTCGCAGTCGAAGCTGACGTCGGTCGCGATCCAGCGGCCGTGGAGGCTGTCGTAGACCACGCGAGGATCGAAGGCGAACGTGATCGGGTCCGTCGGCAGGATGAAGAAGTCGTGCAGCGACAGCACCTCGAACGTGCCGTTCCGCCGGTCCATGAACTTGAAGGCCGTGTTGAACGACTGGACGACGTGATCGGGACCGACCGCGATGAACGGGTCGGGCGGCTCCAACGCGGAGTCCGAGGTGCCGAACGCGGTCGAGTCGGTCGCCGGCTCGATGACGTTCGTGTCCGTCCTTCCGCTGGGGGCAGCGGCGACGGGCGCGGGTCCGGCCGGCGCGAGCAGGCCGGGAGCGTTGAGGCCGGGGGCGTTCGTCGCGGCGCTGGTCGGGATGAGGACCGGCATGTCGACCTTCGGCGTCGTCCTCTGCGGCCCACGTGCCGCCTTCGCGACGTCGACCGTGCCGCGGCGGATCGCCTTGGTCTTGCCGCCCTTCGTCATGCTCGGCGCGAGCTGCGACGGCGATGCCGCGGCAGGCGCATCGGCCCTGGGTGCGGCCGCGGGCGCGGCCGAGACCGGCGCGGCGAGAACGACAGCGAGAGTCAGCCCGAGCAGGCGCGGCCCGAGCGAACGGACGGTGCGGGTCATGGAACCTCTCTCTTCCCCCTCCGGGACGCTGGAGGTGCACCCCGGACGCGGGCAGGATACCCGACGCCCGGCCCGTGATCTGCCGCTCCTCCCGATGATCCGCGCCGAAGGCGTTGCCGGATCGCTACGATGCGTGCCACCGAGGGAGGACGACATGCGCCTGTGGGGCGGCCGATTCGCCGACGCGACCGACCCGCGCGCCGCCGACTTCACGCGCTCGATCGACGTCGATCGCGAGCTGGCCGAGGACGACCTGCGCGGCTCGATCGCGCACGTGCGCGGGCTCGGCCGGGCGGGCCTGCTCACCGGCGACGAGGTCGACCGACTCGTGAGCGGCCTCGAAGGCCTCGCCGCCGACGTTCGCGCCGGCAAGGTCGCGTGGGATCCGTCGCTCGAGGACGTGCACCTCAACCTCGAGGCGGCGCTCGGCGAGCGCATCGGGCCGCTGGCGGGGAAGCTCCACACCGGCCGATCGCGCAACGACCAGGTCGCGACCGACCTGCGGCTGTGGTCGCGCCGGGCGATCGACCGGCTCGATGCGGCGGCGCTGGGCCTGGAGCGTGCGCTCGTCGGGCTGGCCGAGCGTGAAGGCGAGGCCGTGCTGCCGGCGATGACGCACGTCCAGCCGGCGCAGCCGGTCGTGCTGGCGCATCACCTGCTCGCCTACGTCGAGATGCTCGAGCGCGATCGGGGCCGGCTGGCCGATGCGCGGCGCCGGCTCAACGTCTCGCCGCTCGGCGCCGGCGCGGTTGCGGGCGCTGGATACCCGATCGAGCGGGAGGCCGTCGCGACCGAGCTCGAGTTCGAGGGCGTGACGGCAAACTCGATCGACGCGGTCTCGGACCGGGACTTCGTCGTGGAGCTGCTCTCGGCGGTCGCGCTGGCGATGGTCCACCTGTCGCGCCTCGCCGAGGAGATCACGTGGTGGTCCAACCCGCAGTTCGGCTTCGTCCGCGTCGCCGACGGCTTCTCGACCGGCAGCTCGATGATGCCGAACAAGCGGAACCCGGACCCCGCCGAGCTCGTGCGCGGCCGCTCCGCCCGGGCGATCGCGGCGCTCGTGGCGGTGCTCGGGCTCGTCAAGGGCCTGCCGCTCGGCTACCAGCGCGACCTCCAGGAGGACAAGCCACCGCTGTTCGGGTCGGTTGGCGCGCTCGAGGCGTCGCTCGGCGTCATGGCCGGGCTCGTCGAGTCGCTGGCCGTCGACCGCGGCCGCATGCGCGAGGCGGCGGACATGGGCCACATCACCGCGACGTCCGTTGCCGACGCGCTCGTCCGACGCGGCGTTGCGTTCCGCGTCGCGCACGGGATCGTCGGCGAGATGGTCAAGGAGGCGGACAGGGCCCGCTGCGGCCTCGCGACGCTCGACGACGCGGCGATCCGTCGCGCGCTGAAGACGACCGACGACGAAACGGCCCGAGCCCTGGCCGGCGAGCAGGGGATCGGCGACGCGGTGCGCGCGGCCGCCTCGATCGAGGCAGCGCTCGCCTCGGCGGACGTCGTCGGCGGCACCGCACCCGAACGCGTCCGGGCCGCGCTTCGCGCCGCCCGCGAGCGCCTTGGCCCGCCGTAGGGCTTCGCGCAACCGCCTCGGGCGAGCCGTGTGCGGGGGGACGCAACGGCGTCCGCCTGTTGGCCTCGCTGACCTCAGATCTCGGTTGTCGAGCAGATCGCGACGTCGCGGACGACGTGCGGGTCGCGCGCCCAGGGTCGGGCGAGGATCACGTGGACCGTCGCGTCGGTGCGACCGTGGGGGAGCTCGACCGTCGGCAGGTCCCGCGGCGGGAGCACGCCCTCGAAGTCGATCGTCCGCGACCCGGCCGGCAGCTCCCCCTCGCCGACGAGGCGCCCGACCCACAGCGTCACTTCCTCGTCGAGCCCGGACGAGACCGTCGCCCGGGCGTTCACCCGGATCTCGACACGCAGCTCCTGGAGCTTCAGCGGCGACGCGGTCTCGACCGTCATCCGGCCGGTGAACGGCGCGCCGATGCAGAGCGGCACGGGGTCGAGCTCGAGGGTGCCGTTGACGCCGTCCGTGCTGCCGGTCGCGTCGTCGGCCGACTCGAACAGCGCGAACTGGCCGACACGGACGACGCCCGCGCGCAAGAGCGCCGTCGGCTGGAGGACGCGGACGGGAACGACGATCGCGCTGTCGAAGCCGCCCGCCATGTCGAGCTTCACCTCGAGCTCCCAGGTCAGGCCCGCGACCGTCGCGTCGAGCGATGCAGGACCGAGCGCCGGCGTCGGGATCTCGAAGTCGAGCTCGCGGACCTCGCCGGCCCGCAGGTTCGTCGGGCCGAGAACCTGGACCGGCACCCGACGCAGCTCGTCGCGGGCCGTGACGATGCGCGTCGTCGTCGTCTTGCCGTTGCTCTGCGTCTGGCGGTACTGCCAGTGCTCGGTGCCGACGAGCGAGGCCACGAGCCCGCGGGCCTCGATGTCGCGATCGGCCGCAAGCCGTACCCGGGCCTTCGCGAGCTGGCCGGGCAGCAGGCCGGCGTCGCGCTCGAGCTCGAGCCGCCACTCGACGCCGCGGCTCTCGCGGCTGGCGACGAGGGCCATCAGCGGCTGTGGGCGAGAATCGACGAGGCCCACGCGCCGATCTCGGCCCGCCGTGACGCGCCGAGCTTCGCGAGGATGTGCTCGATGTGGGCGCTCGCGGTCTTCGGGGCGATGCCCAGCTCCGCCGCGATCTCGGTGTTCGTCCGACCCTCGGCGACGAGTCGGGCGACCGCGAACTCCCGGGCCGTCAGCGGCGCCCACGGCTCGTCTGCCGGATGTCGCGCCCGGCCCGATCGCAGGAGCTCCTCGGCGCGGCCGGCCAGCGCGGGCGCCGGCAGGGCCGTGGCCGCGGAGAGGGCCTGGTCGGCGACCCGGACCGAATCGGCGAGGCGGTTCGCGCGGAGGTAGCACGCCGCCAGGTCGACGAGCGCGGCCGTGCCTTCCCACGCCCGCCGCCGCGCCGACCAGCCCTCGGTGGCCGCCTCGAGCGCGGTCCTCGCGCGTCCCGTCGCCCCGTTCGCGAGCAGCACGAGGCCCGTGGCGTGATCGATCGAGGGCATCGAGCCTGGGATCGACCGGCGGCGAACCGCGCCGCCGACCGCCGCGACCCACCGCTCGGCGCCCGCGACGTCGGCCGCCGCGAGGTGCGCGCGCGTCCCGGTCACGAGGAACGGGAAGAGGTACGCCGCGTCGTCGACGCCCGCGGACGCAGCCCGCCCTTCCTCGCACAGCTCGAGCGCCCGGGCCGGCGATCCCTCCTGGAGCTCGAGCTCGGCGAGGCCCCAGAGGGCGGGCGAGAGTCGCTGGAGCTCGTGCATGTCGCGCCCCAGGCCCAGGGCCTCGTCGAGAGCCCCGCGGGCCATGCGCAGCTCGCCCCGCCCGAGCGCGACGTAGCCGAGGACGTGGAGCGCGGTGATTCGCGTCGTGATGCCGCCCCGCCCGTCGGCGAGCGCGTGCTCGGCCACTCGTACCGCGTCGACCCACCGCCCCGTGGCCCACAGGACGTGGGCGAGGTGGGCCGCCATGTAGTGACGGTGGTTCCAGAGCTCCGTCCGCTCGGCGTAGGCGATGCCATCGCGCAGCCACCGCTCGCCACGCTCGTACTCGACGAGGACTGACGCGCAGCTGCCGAGCATCCGGTACCCGCGCGCCGCCTCGGCCTCGCGGTGAGCCGCCCGCGCGCGCTCCGTCCCGGTCTCGAGCGCCCGCCAGCCTTCGTCCATCCGGCCGGCGAAGACGTAGTCGGCGCCGAGCGTGATCGTCGCGTCGAGCTCGGTCGCCTCGTCGCCCTCCGCGGCGGCGACCTCGCGGGCCGCCTCGCCGTGCTCGATCGACTCGTCCAGCCGCCGGTCGAGCATGTAGGCCGCGGCGAGCGCGGCAAGGAGCCGGCCCCGCGCGACTTTCGCGCCCTTCCTCCCGCCGACGTCATCGAGGCCGCGCCGGAGGATCGCCGCGCGCTGGTCGAGCGGGGCGCCGAGAAGATGCTGCGCCGCGACCTGGGCCGGCAGCGTCGAGACGGCGTCGACGATCCGGCCGCTCGCGCGGTACAGGCCCTCCGCCGTGGCGAGCGCCTCGGCCGCTGCCGTGTTGTCGTCCGTCGCTGCGGCTTCGGCCGCGAACTCGACGAGGATTCGGGCGTGCTCGGTCGGGGCAATGCCCGCGGGTACGTTCCTGAGCGCCCGGCGGTAGAGCTCGACGGCCTCGCGGTGGCTCGATGAGGCGACGGCGGCGCGCGCCCCGGTGAGGGCGTTCTCGAATGCCTCCTCGCGCCGGCCGGCGAGCTCGAAGTGGGCCGAGGCGAAGGCTTCCGCGGCGCCCTCGAGGCCCTCACCGAGCTCCGCGACGCGGGCGTGCATGCGGCGTCGATCGGGGTCGCCGATGCGGCCGTAGATCGCGTCGCGGATGAGGTTGTGGCGGAAGTCGTAGAGGCCCGGAACGCTCGTCGGCATGAGGAAGTAGTGATCGATCAGCTCCTCGAGAGGTGCGGAGAGCCGGCCAGGGTCCGTCTCGAGGATGCCTGCCGCGACGTGGACGACGAAGCAGCGCCCGACCACCGAGCCGGCCCGGGCGAGCTCCTGGGCGGCGGGCGACCGCTGGGCGAGCCGCTCGAGCACGGCGCCCTCGATGGTGTCCGGGGCGGCCGCGGAATCGACGTCGGCTTCCGCCGTGAGCGGCGCCCCTCGCAGGGCTCCGAGCAGCTCTTCCACGTGGAGGGGGATGCCATTCGTCCGCTCGTGGACGCGCTCGACGACCGGCATGGCCGGTCGCACGGAGTCGAGCAGGAGGCTCGTCATCGTGGCCGTGTCCTCGACCGACAGCCGCCCGAGCCGGACCTCCTCCACGAGCCGCTGGCCGACGAGCCGGTTGCGCCACTCCCGCATCGGGATGCGCGGGTAGAAGTCGTCGCTCCGGTACGTCGCGACGACGAGCGCCGGGATCTCCGGCAGCCGGCGCGCCAGCGCGGCCAGGATCTCGAGGCTGAGGTCGTCCGCCCACTGGAGGTCCTCGAGCGCAATCATCGCCGGCACGGGCGCGGCCGCGGCGAGGGCATCGACGGCGTCGAGCACCATGACCCGGCGACGGCGGCGGGGATCGTCGTCCGGCGTCCCGCCGACCTGGAGCAGGTCGCCGAGGACGCGACCGGGCTCCTGCATCGGACCGGGCCCCCGAACCATCGATCGGGCCAGGTCGAGCACCAGCGCGCCCGGCACCTCCACGTCCCGCGGGGCGACGGCCCCATGGACGTAGTTGAACCCGTCCGACCTCGCTCGTCGCGCGATCGACGCCAGCAGGCGGCTCTTGCCGATGCCCGCCTCGCCGACCAGGAGGAGGAAGCGGCCGCTGCCGGCCCGGGCCTCCGCCATGCGGCGCTCGCCGAGCTCGAGGAAGTCGTCGCGGCCGACGAGGATCGGGCAGATGAGGGGGCCGACGGTCTTCATCGCAGGAGCGAGTCTACGGCGCGAACCGCGGGGCCCATCGGTCATTCGACCGATGACCCGACCTGCGGCCGGGGCGAGGCTGCGGGTCAGGAGGCCGCCAGGGACGGTGGGCCGGGTACGACAGGAGGGCCAGGTGGCCAGGTTCATGGATGTCCACAGCGGCTTCGTCGGCGTGACGGCAAAGCAGCTCGAGGAGGCCCACGGCCGGGACCTCGCGATCGAGAAGGAGGAAGGCGTCCACTTCGAGCGGGCCTGGCTCGACCCGAACCTCGGGAAGGTGTTCTGCCTTGCCAGCGGGCCCTCGAAGGAAGCGGTGATGCGGATCCACGAGCGGGCCGGCCACCCGACGGGCGAGGTCTACGAGCTGACGGTGGAGGTGGCGTGATGATCACGTTGACACGAAGACGACTGCTCGGCGGGATCGCCGCTGCGGCCGCGATTGCGGCCATCGGCACGGCCGTCGTCTCCGCGACCGGCGACGAGCGCGGCCGCGAGCTCGAGCAGGTTCGAGCGGCGTCGGCGCCGTTTCACAACCTCGATGTCGCCCTCGCCGCCGGTTACGGCGAGTTCTACGTCTGCACCGACAAGGAAGGCACCGGCGCGATGGGCCAGCACTACGTGAAGGGCCCACTCGTCGAAGACCCCGCCCTCGACGTCCTCCGCCCCGAGGTGCTGGTCTACGAGCCGCGCGCCGAGGGCGGCTACCGGCTCGTCGCGGTCGAATACGTCGTCCTCAAGGACGCCTGGCACGCCGCATTCGGCGCAGCCCGACCGCGGCTCTTCGGGCGGACGCTGACGCTCGTCCCGGCGGGCAACCGCTACGGCCTGCCCGACTTCTACGAGATCCACGCCTGGGTCTGGAAGCACAATCCCCGCGGGACGTTCGACGACTGGAACCCTCGCGTGAGCTGCCAGGGCAACGGCGATCCTGCCTGAACCTCTGCATTCCGAGGCGGCGCCCTCCGGGCGCCGCCTCCTCGTGCCGTTCGAGCGAGGCCGGCGGCGCGCTACCATCCCCGCCAACGCGGCGGCCCGCCGCGGGGAGGGGCGATGCTCAGCCTCGACACCATCCGCCAGGCACCGAAGGCGCTGCTGCACGATCACCTCGACGGCGGCCTGCGGCCGCAGACGATCGTCGACCTCGCCGCCGAGTACGGCTACGACGGGCTGCCGACGCGCGACCCCGACGAGCTCGCCGCCTGGATCCGCCGCGGTGCCGATCGCAAGAGCCTCGAGCTCTATCTCGAGACGTTCGCCCACACCGTCGGCGTCATGCAGGAGCGCGACGCGATCGTCCGCGTCGCCGCGGAGTGCGCCGAGGACCTCGCTGCCGACGGCGTGGTCTACGCCGAGGTCCGCTACGCGCCCGAGCTCTCGGTCCAGCGAGGGCTGACGCTCGACGAGGTCGTCGACGCGAACCTCGAGGGGTTCCGCATCGGCACGGAGCGTGCGGCCGCGGCCGGCCGGCCGATCGTCGTGAAGGTCCTCGTCACCGCGATGCGCCAGGCGGCGCGATCGGTCGAGGTCGCGGAGTGCGCCGTCCGCTGGCGCGACGCCGGCGTCGTCGGCTTCGACATCGCCGGGCCCGAGGCGGGCTGCCGGCCGACGCGCCACCTCGACGCCTTCGAGTACGTCCGGCGCGAGAACTTCCACATCACGATCCACGCCGGCGAGTCGTTCGGCCTGCCGTCGATCTGGGAGGCGCTCCAGTACTGCGGCGCGGAGCGCCTCGGTCACGGCGTGCGCATCGTGGATGACATCCATGTCCTGCCCGACGGGTCGATCGAGCTGGGGCGGCTGGCGGCGTTCGTCCGCGACCGGCGCGTGCCGCTCGAGATGTGCCCGACCTCGAACGTCCACACCGGCGCCGCGGCCTCGATCGAGGAGCACCCGATCGACCTCCTTCGCCGGCTCCGCTACCGCGTGACGGTCAACACCGACAACCGGCTGATGTCGAACGTCACGCTGTCCGGCGAGTTCGCCGAGCTCGATCGCGCCTTCGGCATCGGCCTCGGTGAGATGGAGTGGCTGACGATCAACGCGATGAAGTCGGCCTTCGCGGCGTTCGACGAGCGGCTGCGGGTCATCAACGAGCTCGTCAAGCCGGGCTACGCGCACCTCCGGGCCGCGGCGACGCGCGTCGTTCCGGCCTGACCGTTGGCGCGGCCAACCACGACGTCTCGTGGGACGGATCACTGGACCGCCGGGCGGTTCGCGGACCGCGATTCGTGCCGCGCCACGAGACGTCCGTCCGGCAGGCGGCGGATCGTGCCGCGGGGCGTAACGAATGATCCGCGCGAGGCCGGCCCGACGGTCGCCGCGGGTCGAGTGATCCGTGGGGCGTAACGCGACAGTCGCCGTCGGGCAGGCATCGGGGCTCCTGGGGCGCATCGGTGGCTCACTCGGCTCGAGGTTCTGGCGGCTGTGGTCGGCGTCGGTCGTGTCGAACCTCGCCGACGGGATGTTCTGGGTCGCGCTGCCGCTCCTCGCGGTGACGCTCACGGCGTCCCCGGCGCTCGTCGCCGGCGTCGTCGTCGCGTCGCGACTGCCGTGGCTCCTGTTCGCGCTGGTCGCCGGCGCGCTCGCGGATCGGCTCGACCGGCGGCGGACGATGGTGCTCGTCGACCTCGGCCGGGTCGTCATTCTCGGCGGGCTGGCCCTGACGGTCGCGGCCGGCGTCGCGACGATCTGGCTGCTCTACGTCGTCGCGTTCCTGCTCGGCGTCCTCGAGACGCTGTTCGACACCGCGGCGCAGGCGATCCTGCCGAACATCGTGCCCCGCGAGCGGCTCACCGCCGCGAACAGCCGGTTGCTCGCGGCCGAGTTCACGATGAACCAGTTCATCGGCCCGCCGCTCGGCGGGTTCCTGGCCGCCATCGGCATCGCCGTCGCCTTCGGCACGACCGCCGCCGGGTACCTCGCCGCGGCCCTGTTCCTCGCCGGGATCGCCGGCACGTTCCGCCAGGAACGGACCGGCCCGCCGACGCACATCGTCGAGGAGATCGCCGAGGGGATCGGCTACCTCGCGCGCCACTCGCTGCTGCGGACGATGGCCGTGACGATCGCGCTGCTGAACCTCGCCCAGGGCGCCGTGTGGGCCGTGCTCGTGCTCTACGTCGTCGAGCCCGGGCCGATGGGGCTGGATGAGGTCGGGTTCGGGTTGCTGCTGGCGACGATGGCGGCCGGCACGATCCTCGGCACCGTCGGCGCCGGCGTCATCGAACGGCGGCTCGGCAAGCCGAACCTCTTCGCGGTCTCGATGGTCACGCTCGCGGCCGGCAACATCGCGCTGGCGTCGTCGACCGATGCGCTGGTTGTCGGCGCGATCCTCGCGTTGAACGGCGGATTCGTCGGCGCGTTCAACGTCGTCTACCAGTCGCTTCGCCAGCGGATCGTGCCGGACCGGATCCTCGGCCGGCTCGTGGCGACGTTCCGGATGCTCGGATGGGGGGCGCTGCCGGTCGGGGCGTTTCTCGGTGGGCTCGTCGGGGAGGCGTTTGGGCTCCGGGCCGTGTTCTGGGCGGCGGCGGTCCTGACGCTCGCGCTGCTCCCGGCGCGCCTCCTTATCACCGACCGCCGGATCGCCGACGCCGAGGCGGAGGCCTTGGCCCAACGCGCCACCTCGCCACCCGAGCCGGCGCCACCCACGTCGACCTGAGCGCGTCTCGTGGGGCGGATCACTCGCCCGGCGAGCCCGAGCCCGCCCGACGCGCGACTCGTGGCGCGGAACACCTGACCGCCGACCGGTCGTTCGTGTCGTCCGGCGGCACAGCTGACCGGTGGTGAGGGGTGGAGCACCGCGCCGGCGGGCCAGTGATCCGTGGGGCGAAAAATCGAGTAGGTGCGGATGTTCGAGCGGTGGATCCGGTCCAGGACAGCCGGCCACGGCTCGGCATGGAGGCGCTCGTCGTCTTCGATCCGCTCGGGGCGGACGTTGATCAGCTGACCGAACCGCCTCACGGGGTCCGAGCGGCGGGCGCCCACGCTGCGCCATCCGGGTACCGGTACCGCGCCAGCGACTCGGCGCGCATCTCTGCGCTGTAGCCGGGCCGCGACGGCAGCCGGTAGCGCCCCCGCTCCACGACGACCGGGTCGAGGAAGTGCTCGTGGAGGTGATCGACGTACTCGATCATCCGTCCCTCGAGCGACCCCGACACCGCGACGTAGTCGAACGCCGACATGTGCTGGACGAGCTCACAGAGCCCGACGCCGCCGGCGTGCGGGCAGACCGGCACCCCGAAGCGAGCCGCGAGCAGCAGCACCGCGACGACCTCGTTGACGCCGGCCAGCCGGCACGCGTCGACCTGGCAGACGGCGATCGCCCCGGCCTGGAGCAGCTGCTTGAACATCACCCGGTTGTGGACGTGCTCGCCGGTCGCGACTCGGATCGGCGCCACGGCGCGGGCGACGGCCGCATGCCCGAGGACGTCGTCCGGGCTCGTCGGCTCCTCGATCCAGTAGGGATGGAACGGCGCGAGACGGCGCATCCATTCGATCGCCTCGGGAACATCCCAGCGCTGGTTCGCATCGACGGCCATCAGGCCGTTGGGACCGATCTCCTCGCGGACGATCCGCGCCCGCCGCACGTCGTCCTCGACGTCCGCGCCGACCTTCAGCTTGAACGCCGACCAGCCCTCCGCGAGCGCGTCGCGACAGAGGCGGCGGATCTTGTCGTCCGGATAGCCGAGCCAGCCGACCGACGTCGTGTACGCGGGATAGCCGTCGCGTCGAAGCTCGGCCTCGCGTTCCGCTCGCGTCGGCACCAGTCGGGCGAGGTGCTCGCGCGCCTCGTCGGGGGTCAGCGCGTCCGTGAGGTAGCGGAAGTCGACGAGCGCGACGAGCTCGTCGGGCGTCATGTCGGCGAGGAGCTTCCAGAGCGGCTTCCCCTCGCGCTTGGCATACATGTCCCACGCGGCATTGACGACGGCCGCCGTCGCGAGGTGGATCGCGCCCTTCTCCGGTCCGATCCAGCGGAGCTGGCTGTCGCCGACGAGCTCCCGCCAGAAGGCGCCCATGGCGCCGAACGTCGAATCGACGTCACGCCCGACGACGAGCGGGCGGAGCGCCTCGACCGCGGCGACGACGACCTCGGTGCCGCGGCCGATCGTGAACGTGAAGCCGTGGCCTTCGATGCCGTCGTCCGCGTCCGTTCGGAGGACGACGTACGCAGCCGAATAGTCGGGGTCCGGGTTCATCGCGTCCGAGCCGTCCAGGTTCCGCGACGTCGGGAAGCGGACGTCGAGAACCTCGAGGCCGGTGATGGTCGCCATGCCGTGCAGCCTACGTGGCGAGGCTCACAGCCGGTAGACCTCGACGGCGTTCCCGCCGAAGATCGCCGATCGCTCGGCCGCCGACAGGCCCGCCAGCAACTCGCGAGCCGTGGCCAGCCAGCCCTCGTACGTCGTCGCCAGCAGGCACACCGGCCAATCGGAGCCGAAGACGAGCCGCCCTGGGCCGAAGACCTCGAGCGCATGGTCGACGTAGGGCCGCAGGTCGGCCGGCTGCCACTCGCGCCAGTCGGCCTCGGTCACGAGGCCCGACAGCTTGCACCAGGCGTTCGGCAAGCTGCGGAATGCAGCCATCTGCTCGGCCCACGGCCCGAGCGTGCGGTCGCGGATCGGCGGCTTCGCCATGTGATCGACGACGAATCGGACGTCCGGCATCGCGCGGACCGTCTCGACCGCCGCCGGGAGCTCCCGCTGGCGGACGAGGAGGTCGAACGGCAGGCCTGCCTCGCCGACTCGGGCGATCCCGGCGCGGACGTCCCTGCGCGCGAGCCAGTCGGGGTCGGGCTCGTCATCGGCCTGGTGTCGCACGCCGACGAGGCGATCGCCGCCTGGCGCGTCGCGCAACCGCGCGATCGCGTCGCCGGCGTCGGGCCCCGTCAAGTCGACCCAGCCGACGACCCCGCGGATGAACGGCGTCGCTCCCGCCGTCGCGAGAAGCTCGCGGCTCTCGTCCTCGCTCGAGCGAGCCTGGACGAGCACAGTGGCGTCGATGCCCGCGGACTCCAGCAGGGGCGCCAGGTCGGCCGGCCCGAACGCACGACGGACCGCGGCGAGGTCGTCGGTCAGGAATGGGTAGTCGGCGCGGCCGGGGTCCCAGAAGTGGTGATGCGCGTCGACGACCGTCGCGGTCACGAGGTCAGCCCGACGGAACCGGCGCGCCTGCCGGGATCAGGCGCTCAGCGCGCAGCTCCTCCCACAACGCCGCCGGGATCCGGCGTCGCATCGCGGCTGGGTACTCGTCGAGGTGGCCCGGCGTCCGGACACCGGCGAGCACCGACACGACGGCCGGGTGGGCGAGCGGGAACTGGATGGCCGCGTGGTGGAGGGGTACGTCGTGACGGCCGCAGACCTCGGCGAGACGGCGGGCCCGCTCGAGGATGGCCGGCGCTGCGGGTCGATAGTCGAAATGGCTGCCGGCCCGCGGGTCGACGAGGACGCCGCTGTTGACCACCCCGCCGATGACGACAGCGATGCCGCGCTCGACGCAACGAGGCAGGAGCTCGTCGAGCGCCGCGTGATCCAGGAGCGTGTAGCGACCGGCGACGAGGAACGCGTCGACGTCGGCCTCGCGGGCGAATCGCGCCAGCATCGAGGCTTGGTTCATTCCGGCGCCGATCGCGCCGACGACCCCTTCCTCGCGCAGTCTCGCCAGGGCCGGGTACGCCTGGCCGATCGCCGCCTCCCAGTGCTCGTCGGGGTCGTGAATGAAGGCGATGTCGATGCGGTCCAGCCCGAGACGCTCGAGGCTTTCCCCGATCGAGCGGCGGACGCCGTCGGCCGTGAAGTCGAAGACGACCCGAAGCGGCTCGGTCCGCACGAAGAACGCGTCGTCGCGGCCGCCGATCGACTGGCGGTCGATGTCGGCGCCCGGCGGGATCTGGTCCTCGCGCCGGACGAGCCGGCCCACCTTCGTCGAGAGGACATACATGTCCCGGGGCATATGAGCGAGCGCCCGGCCGAATCGCCTTTCCGACGCGCCATAGCCGTAGAGCGGTGCGGTGTCGAAGTAGCGGACGCCTCGCTCCCATGCGTGCTCGATCAATGCCTCTGCCGCCGCGTCCTCCACGGCCCCGAACAGCCCGCCGATCGAGGCCCCGCCCAGGCCCAGCCGGGTGACGTGGAGGCCGGTCTTTGCGACGGGGACCGCCTCGGCCGGGTCGTATGGCATGCTCGCAAGCATGACCAGCGAGCGCTTCCTCGTCACGGGCGCGTTGGGATGCATCGGCGCGTGGACGGTCCGCGAGCTCGTCCGTGAGGGAACGCCCGTCGTCGGGTTCGACCTCGGGACGAACACGCGGCGCTTGGCGAACCTCCTGTCCGCCGAGGAGCTCGCATCGGTGCCGCTCGTCGCCGGCGACATCACAGACCTCGAATCAGTCCGCCGCGCGCTCGACGAGCACGCGATCACGAACGTCATCCACCTCGCGGCGTTGCAGGTGCCGTTCTGCCGGGCCGATCCGCCGCTCGGTGCGCGCGTCAACGTCGGTGGCACCGTCAATGTCTTCGAGGCCGTGAAGCGCCGAGGCGGGATGGCACCGGTCGTGTACATGGGGTCGATCGGCATGTTCTCGGCCGGCGATGCCGATCCCTCCGGGGTGCTGCGCGAGGACGCGACGGCGCATCCCGGGAATCACTACGGCGTGTACAAGCTCGCGAACGAGGGGACGGCACGGATCTACTGGACCGACTCGGGGGTCCCGAGCGTCGGCCTCCGGCCGCTGACGGTCTACGGCGCGGGTCGCGACCAGGGGATGACGAGCGGGCCGACGGTCGCGGTCGCGGCGGCGGTGCTCGGCGTGCCGTACCGGATCGGGTTCGGCGGCCAGACGCTCTTCCAGTACGCCGAGGACGTCGCGAAGACGCTGCTGCTCGCGAGCCGCGCGCCGGCCGACGGGCCGCGGGTTTTCAACCTCGGTGGTTCCCTCGTCTCGGTCTCCGACTGGGTGGATGCCATCGAGGCTGTCGTGCCCGGAGCGACGCGGCTGATCTCGTTCGAGCCCGCGCCGCTGCCGTTCCCGTCACAGATCGAAGCCCGGGCGATCGCGGCTCTCGGAAGCGTGCCGGTGACGCCGTACCGCGACGCGATTGCTGCGACGGCCGAGATCTTTCGTGGCCTGGCCGCGGATGGGCGGCTCGTCGCCGCCGAGCACGGCATCCCCGAGGCCGCCCCCGCGCGGTAGGACGGCGGTCGTTCGCGGGCGTGGGCATGCAAAGGACGTGCCAGAACACCCCCACCGCGTTCGATGCCACTCGGGAGCATGTATGTCCACCAGAGCCTGGCTGACGTCGGGCGGTGCACGGGTTCGCTTCCCGCCTGGCCGACGATGCCTGAGGCTGGGACATGTATTCCCCCGAGTGGCATGAGGGTGGAGGGGGGTGTTTTGGCGGGTGGCTCGTATGCCCTTTCGTTGGACCAGATCTCGCGGCTGCAGCGGCTCAAGCCTCGGCTGGCAGCGCCACCACGAAGCGTGAGCCGCCATAGCCGTTGCCCTCGAGCCAGACGCGACCGCCCATCCCGTCCATGAGCCGCCTCGCGGCGAACAACCCGATCCCCGAGCCGCGGCCGCGGCCCTCGGCCCGGACGAACGGCTCGAAAACGGCCTCCCAGTCGCGTGACGGGATGCCGGGCCCGTCGTCGGTGACATAGAGCCGCACCTCGCCGGCCTCGCGCCAGGCCCCGATGCTCACGCCGTCGCCGGGTGGCGCGTACTTCGCCTCGTTCTCGAGGAGCTGCTCGAGGACCTGCCGGAACCGGGCCTCGTCGCCGACGGCGACCATCGGCTCGCGGGGCGGCGACCATCGAATCGGGTGCGGCCGCAGCAGAGAGCGCAAGGCTTCGACCGTCTCGCCGGCCGTTCGAATCGCGTCGAATGGCTCGCGGGCGAGGTTCCGCAGCCCCTCGCCTCGGACCGACGCGAGGATCGAGTCGACGAGCCGGTCCAGTCGGGACAGCTGCTCGATCGCCTTGTCGTGCCAGGAACCGGGGTCGCCGCCCGGGCCGCCACGCGGCGCCGCCGAGGCCGCCTCGGCCAGGAGGTCGACATACGCCCGGACCACCGACAACGGCGTCCGCAGCTCGTGG
>DATBKB010000082.1:0-48604 GCA_036556145.1 Candidatus Limnocylindrales bacterium
TGGCATACTCCGTCCGCGCCGGCCGGCGCGGACCGCCATTCGAGCGGACGTTGTCCACCTCCCGACCACCGAGGACGCGACGTGACGCTGCCGCCCTGGGATTACCTGTTCATCTCGTTCAACGACCGGAACTTCCCGGACCTCTTCCACCCCACGTGGATCGCGTCCCTCGCGCTGATGATCCTGCTCGTCGCGCTCTACAACATCCGGACGCGCCAGCTCCATCGCCACGAGCCATACCTCGGCATGTGGGAGTGGCTGCTCTGGACCGGCTTCATCACGTTCAGCCTGATCATCGTCGGGGCAGTCTTCGTCTTCGACTTCATCATCGTCCTGCTGTGCATCGTCATCGGCCTGGGGACGCTGGTCTGGATCCGGTTCTTCCGCTTCCCACCCCTGCTCGAGGCCTACGAACGCCAGCTCGCGCGGCAGCGCTACTTCAGCCGCTCAAAGTTCGCCCACCCGGAGGCGACGATCCGTCCCAAGCCGGCCCGCCGGGGTCGCAAGCGCCGCTGAGGCGAGGAGCGGACGACCGATGCCGATCGAGGTCCTCCGCTTCGGGGTCGGTCACCGCCGGCCCGACGGGCCGCCCGGCACGACGGGCCTGACCGGCCAGGTGATCCACAGCGACGATCGCGGGCTCGTGTCCGAGCTTGCCTTCGCCCGCGGCGCGCGCATCGAGCCCCACTCGAACCCGAACACGACGTACTTCATCGTCATCGAGGGCGGCGGCTGGGTGGCCGTTGGGGACGAGCGCGTCCGCGTCGCGGCCGGCGAGGCCGTGGTCTGGCCGCCGGGGGTGGACCACGCGGCCTGGACCGAGCACTCCGAGATGCGGGCCTTCGTCGTCGAATTCGCAACGCCGGATGACATGCCGGCGATCGTCGCGGGTGCGGCGCCCGGCCTCGAGGCAGGAGCCGGCGTGAGCCGGGGCGAGGGGCGTCTCGCCTCGCGGCCGGCGGACGCCACGACCCACGATCGCTCGACGGGGGAGCCGCTCTAGGGCTCTGCGGGCTCGCTCGTCCCGCCGGCCGCTCAGCGGCGGCCGCTCGCCATGAGCGTCGCATCCGCGCGGCCGCGCAGCCGGCCCATCGCCACGATCCCCACCGCCGGCCCCACCGCGAGCAGCGCGAACGCGAGCTGCCACCCCGCCGCGTCGGTCGGCGCGAGCGCGCCGATACCGAGGATCGTCGCCCCGGTCAGCACGAATCCGGTCGCGGTCTGGAGCGCCAGCGCCGAGCCCGCCGTGCCCGAGGGCGCGAGCTCGGAGACGGCCGTCGAGAACTGGGCCGAGTCGGCGACGACGGTCACGCCCCAGAAGATCGCCAGGGCGAGCGTCAGCGCCGGCGGCGCGCCGAAGAGGAAGCCGATGGCCACGGCGCTCGCGCCGCTGCAGGCCATCGCGCCCATCGTGATCGCCGTCCGCCCCAGCCGGTCGGCGGCGAACCCGGCGCCGACACACCCGACCGCACCCGCCGCGACCACGACGAACGCGCCAAGACTCGCGGCGGACGGGCTCGTCATGCCGCCCGCGGCGAAGCTCGCGACAAGGAACGCCGGCACCCAGGTCCACATCGCGTAGAGCTCCCACATGTGGCCGAGGTAGCCGAGGTTCGCGAGCCGGACCGACGGGCTGCCGAACGCGCGCCGGGCGATCGAGAGGCTGAAGCGCGGGGCGGCGACCTCGAACGGTCCGCGGCGGACGGCGACCAGCGCCACGGCCCCGCCCGCCACGGCCGCGAAGCTTGCCGCGAGGACGATCGCCCGCCAGTCCGCGCCGGCAAGCGATCCGAGCGCCCGGAAGAGGTACGGCAGCGCCGACCCCACCGTGAGCGACGCGATGAGCACGCCGATCGCCGCGCCTCGCTCGCGCCGGAACCAGCCGGCGAGGACTTTCATCGCCACGGGATAGACCGCGGCGAGGGCGGCCCCGGTGAGGGCCCGGAAGGTGATGGCGGTCGCGGTGTCGCGGGCGAAGAGCGCGAACCCGAGGTTCGCCGCGGCCGCCGCGAACGCCCCGAGGGCGATGAGGTAGCGGGCCGGGACGACGTCGGCCGCGCCGAGCGCCGCGAGGACCAACGCGCCGGCCGCGAAGCCGAACTGCACCGCGATCGTCAGCAGCGGCAGGTCGAGGCGCCCGAGGCGCCACTCGTCGGCGAGCAGCGGGGCGACGGCCGAGGCGCTGAACCATGGCGCAAACGCGAGGAGATGGATTGTCGCGAGCACCGCGAGCAGCCGCCACCGACCGGTCGCCTCGGCCGGGGGCTCGGTCGGGCGGTCCGGCACCTCGTTAGATGAGTGGCGCGATGAGCGCGGCCGCGCGGGCCGCGCCGTCGGTCGCGACCGGGAGATAGTCGATGGGCCGGTCGATCTCGGCGGCGATCGCCTCGGCGATGACCTCGGGGCTCGACGTCGCGTAGTCCATGTATCGCCCGGCACCGTAGCGCTCGAGGCGGTGGCGCACGTGGCGGTTCTGCTCGAAGTGGTTGCGCAGCGGGAAGTAGAGAAACGGCCGGCGCGCAGCCGCGAGCTCCATCGTCGTCGTCAGCCCGCCCTGGACGACGGCGAGATCGCACGCGGCGAGGTGTCGGTAGAGCGCTGGGACGAAGGCGCGGACCTCGACGCCGGCCGGTGCGTCGAGCGCCGCGGGATCGATCCGCGGGCCGGCGACCGCGATCATCCGCAGCCCGTTCACCCGCCGTGCCGCATCCGGGAAGCTCGCGATGACCCGGCGAAGCAGCGCCTCCCCGACGCCCGAGCCGCCCACGGTCACGACGACGACCCGCTCGTCCGGCCGGTAGCCGAGCTCCCGCCGAAGCTCGTCGCGGCCCTCGATGAGCGGCGTCGGGTCGAAGCCCGTGATGTAGCCGCTGAACTCGAAGTTCCGCTCGGTCCACTCCCGGATCGAGCCGAGTCCCGGGCCGAAGTCGTCGGGCACGATGTCCTCCGGGTCGCCGACGAACACCGCGCGGTCGCGGAGCCGCGGGAAGCGTGCCACGTGCTCGATCATCTCGGCGTTGTAGTCGGCGGTGAGGAACGCCTCACGGTCGCCGCCCTCCGGCATCGGCAGCCAGCCGACGAAGTCGGTCATCCAGGCGAAGGCGGTCCGCTTGAGCTCCGGATTCTCGTGGAGGAAATAGTCGACGTCCCACGCCTCGTCGCCGATGACGAGGTCGTACTCGCCCTCGGTCACCGCGTCGTGGAAGACCATGAAGTTCGCGACGAGGATCTCGTCCATCCGACGGATCGCCTGGAACGCGTTGAGGTCGTGGCCGGTGGACTCCGCGGCGAAGTGCGCGGATTCGGACGCGAGCTCGGCGCTCAGCGGGTGGATCCGCTCGCCACGCGACTCGAGAACCGCGGTCACCGGCTGCTGGGCGAGCCAGTCGATCGCGAGGTCCGGGTGGAGCTTGCGGAGCTCGTCGGCGATCGCCGCGTCCCGCTGGGCGTGGCCGAGGCCGATCGGCGACGAGATGTAGAGCGCCCTGCGGCGCCTGGCGAGGCCACGCGTCCACGTCATCGCCGGCCGTCCGGTCATGCAGCACCTCCCGCGATCCCGTCGACGAACTCGCGGATGAGGAGGTTCGCCTTGACCGGGTGCCGGCCCGGGATCATGTGGTCGGCACCCTCGACGACGACGACCGGCGCGCCGGTCAGCTCGGACAGGCGGTGCGCGCGGGCGATCGGCTGGCAGGTGTCCTCGGTGCCGTGGACGATGAGCATGGGGCACCTCACGGCGCGGCAGACCCCCTCGATCGCGGCGAGGTCGCGCCCGTTCGGAGCCTCCGCATCTGCGACCATCGCGTCGACCGAACCCTCGAGCGCCCACTCGACCGCATCGTCGATCTGCTTCGTCGAATGGGGCTCCGACGTGATCTCGGTGAAGAAGAACCGGGCGAAGCCGGCGTAGTCGCGACGCCAGTAGTGGCGGTTGACCTTCGCCCAGCCCTCGTCGGTCGGTAGCTCGTCCTCGAACGAGAAGGCGCCCCACCACGGGTGCCTCGGGGCAAGCAGCGGCACGCCCACCGCGAACGCGACGATCCCGAGGACGCGACCCGGCTGCTCGGCCGCGAGCTGGATCGCCCGCCAGACGCCGTCGATGCAGAGGCCGATGAGCACGGCGCGTCGCGTCTCGGTGGCGTCCATGACGGCGACGAGATCGTCGACCATCTCGCGGTCGGTGTACGCCGCGCCCTCGGCGGGCCGATCGGAGCGGCCGTTGCCGCGACCGTCGTACGTGATCACCCGGTTGCGCCGGCTGAGGTAGGGCACCTGGCCCTTCCACTGGCGCGAGTGGACGATGGGGGCCGACGGGATCAACACGAGGGTCGGATCACCCGACCCGAAGACCTCGTACGCGATTCCGATTCCGTCGGGACGCTCGACGCGGCCCGAGGTCTCCGCGACCCGCGCTCGACCGTCCTGCATCAGCGTGGCCCGCCGACGCGGTGCAGGAAGTCGCGAAGGATGAGGTTCACCTTGATCGGGTCGCGAACGTGCGGTCCGTGGCCCGAGCCCTCGAGGAGGGCGAGGCGGCCGTGCGTGTGCTCGGCCAGTGCGATCCCTCGCGACGCCGAGACGATCTCGTCGCGGCTGCCCTGGATGACGAGCACCGGGCACCGGACGCGGCCGGCCAGCGCGCGAGCCTCCTCGGGCGTCGGTAGCGAGGCGTACTGCGCGGTCACGAGCGTTTCGGCGGTCGTCTCGAGACCCCAGCCGATGCAGTCTTCGATCGGCTTCGTCGAGTGGGGCTCGTTGAACATCCGGCCGAAGAAGAACTCGAGGAAGCTGCCGTAGTCGCGGCGCCAGGCGTGCTTGTTGTACTTCGCCCACCCCTCGTCGGTGTCGAGCTCGTCCTCCCACGAGTACGGCGCGCGCTCGGCGAGCGGCTCACCGCCGCCCCGATACACCGGGCAGATGAAGACGGCGCCGACGACGCGTTCCGGATGCTCCGCGGCGAGCAGCAGCCCGCGCACGCCGCCGAGCGACAGGCCGACGATCACGGCCTTCGGCGTCTGCGTCGCGTCCATGACCGCGAGCGCGTCGAGCGCGAACTCGCGCTCGTCGTACGCCGCGGACTCGGTCGGACGGTCGGAGCGGCCGTTGCCCCGGCCGTCGAACGCGATCACGCGCTGTCGGCGGGCGAGGTCCGGGATCTGCAGCTTCCAATGGCGCGAGTGGATGATCGACCACGTCGGGAGCAGCAGGACAGTCGGCTCACCAGAGCCGTAGACCTCGTAGAAGACGCGGACCCCGTCGCGCTCGATGTAGCCGGTCGTGCGGGGGTACCTCGCCCGCGCCTGTTCCGCCGCGGCGGGCCGCTCGGCCGTCCGCAGCTCGGCGGTGCCGGGCGCCGCCGTGCGAGCCGGTGCGGCCTCGGTCAGGCGCTCAGGCGCGCGGACCATGGCCGTCGGCCCAGCGCCACAGCGTGCCGGTGATGCGCCACCCGTCGCGGGTTCGCGCGAGGAGGGCGTACTCGACGTAGACCGCCGAGTGGACGATCGCGCTGGCGATGTCGCCCGACACGCTGGCGACCTCGATCCGGATGGCCCGATCCGGGACGTCCCGCTGCCGACCTCGTCCCTGCCGCGTGGCCTCGACCATCTCGGCCTTCGTCGTCGCGTCGAGGGTCCCGGACCGGTCCCGGTCCTGGTTGAGGGCGTGCTTGGCGAGCCCGGGGTGGAGCGCCCGGTCCATCCGCTCGGGATTGCCGTCGAACCAGCCCTCGAAGTAGTCGAGGAGGCAGGCCTCGATCGCGGCGCGGTCCTCCGGCGTGATCGTCTCGTCGACGGGTTCGGCCGTCCAGGCCGTCTGGAGCGTCATGTCGCGACCTCCTTCGCGCCGGCGGCCGGCTCGGCGATCTGGCGGAGGATCGAGCCGACCTTTCGCAAGGCGGAGCGGATGGGGAGCGCCTCCTCGGTCACGCCGAGGAGGATGAGCTCCTCCGCTCCGAGGAACGGCGTGCCCATGAGGGCGGCCACCTCCTCCGGGCTGAACGGCCCGAGGTCGACGCCCCGTTGCTGCTCCCGGCGAGCGACCTCGGCGAGGATGCTGTACCAGCCGCCGACCATCTCGCGGACCGACACGGCGACCTCGGCGTCGGACCAGCCCGCGGCCATCATCTCCTGGAGGATCCGGACGTAGCCCGAGGCGACGTCGGCGTCGAGGAACTCGCAGGCGGCCTCCCAGCGAACCCACAGCGGCTCCGGCGCGTCGAACATCGCGCGCTGCCGGTCGAGCAGCCGCGCGTTCTCCGCATCGAGGACGGCCAGGATGAGTTGGCGCTTCGACCCGAAGTGGTAGTGGATCTGGCTG
Organism: Candidatus Limnocylindrales bacterium; assembly: GCA_036556145.1. Lineage (GTDB taxonomy): Bacteria > Chloroflexota > Limnocylindria > Limnocylindrales > CSP1-4 > JACDAV01. Next base: position 6,316 of record DATBKB010000082.1, read on the forward strand.
AGCGGCACCTCCGCCGCCTCGGCGACTCGCCGGGTCGAGAGGTTCGCATAGCCGTCGGCGAGAAGGCAGTCACGGGCCGCCGAGACGATGTGCTCGCGCGTGTCGGCCGTCGCCCGGTCGCGGCGCTCGGCACGGGTGGCCTGGGCCTGCACGGCTGGATCCATCCCGTGAGCATAGGGCGCCCGGCTCACGAGGCGACCGCGTAGACCCCGGTGACGACGAGCGCGACGCCGAGGGGCCGGGTCAGCCGTCGTCCCCAGGGCATGTTCTTCTCGATTGCCGTGAGGCCGCCGAGCGTCAGCATCGCGCTGACGCTGCTCACGCCGACACCGAACATCACGAGCATCAGCGACCAGCAGCAGCCGACGCAGAACGCGCCGTGGGCGATCCCCATCGAGATCGCTTCGCGTCGCTCGGATCTCCCGCGCCAGCGGTTCATGACGAACCCGAGCGGGCTGCGGCACTCGTCGAGGCACCGATCGCGAAGCGGGCTGAACTGCCACAGCCCGGCCGCGGCGAGGGTGGCGCCGATGATCAGCTGGGGGTGGGCCGCCAGCCACGGCCAGGCGCCAACGGCGGCGTGCACGCCGCGGTCCGCGAGCCAGGCGGCGAGCCCGAAGCCGCCCCAGACGAGGAGGTAGCCGCCGAGCAGGAGCGCGACCAGGAGCCCCGGCCGTCGACGCCGGCCGACCAGCGCGCCGAACGTCATCACGAGCGGCACGCTGCTCGGCAGCATCATCGCCACGATCATCAGGATCCAGCCCGCGGTGAAGAGTGCCGCCTCGACGGGCGCGAAGCCGCCGCTCCCGGCGTGGCCGAGATAGTGGCCGCCCGGCGACGACCCCCACCACCACAGGGCGACCCAGGCCGCCGCGGCGAGGAGCAGGAGCGACCCACCGAGGATCGCCCGATCTCGCCGCGGCGCGCGGAGGTGAGCCGGCGCGAACATCAGGCCGCGAAGCGGAAGTGGCCCTGGAGGGCGTTGTGGTCCGTGAGCTCGACGCTCGGGATGCCGTGCTCACTTCCGTCGCGGGTGTACTTGCTCGCCTTGGCCGCGTACACCGGCGAGCCGGGGATCGTCGAGAAGACCGTCTCGGCCAGCGTCGTCGGGTTGCCCGTGGCGCCGACGAAGGGCGCCATCTCGGCGTCGACCCGCTTGCCGATCTTCAGGCGGCCCTTGCCGCCATCGACGGTGAAGGTGATCGGTGCGCGCTCGACGGCGACGACCTCGCCGATGAGGCCGGCCAGGTCCGCGACGGCGCCGCCGAGCTGGCCCGTGAAGAGCCGGATCAGCGCGCCTTCCTGGTCCGCGGTCGCCCGCTCGTCGACGAACACGACGGCCTTCCACGACTTTGGCGTCAGGATGTTCTTCGGGATGTGAGCCGAGACGGCGAAGGTCAGGCCGTCGACCTTGACGCCGTCGACCGTCCCCTTCTCGATGCCCCACGCGATCGTCGTGTCGCACGTCTTGTAGTCGGGGTCCTCCCCCACCCAGCACGGGCAAAGGACGTTGCACGTGCAGACCTCGAGGAGCCGTCCCTCGATCTCGTAGGCCATGTCCCACCTCCTGTCGGCGGATCCGTCCCCGGTCCCGGTCGGTCGCTCGACCGATCTCGGTCGGTCGGCCGACTCTAGCACGAGAAGTCGCCCTGTCAAGAGGGAATCGGAGGTCGGGCCGACGCTTCCGCGGGTCCTCCATCGTGGCTCCATCACCTGCTCACAACTGGCGGCGAGGATCGGCTCCATCAGGCGATCGAACGGTCGCCGAGAGTGGAGAACAGATCCATGAACAGGCAAGCAATCGCCGGCATCGCGCTGGTGATCCTCCTCATCGCCGGTGCGTTCGCGATCGGCATCGGCGCCTACAATGCGGGGGTCACCGCCGGACTCGTCCAGGGCGGCCAGATCGTTGTCGCGCCCGGCCAGGCGGTCGGCCCGTACGTCGGCGGGTACGCCGGTCACGGCTGGTTCGGCGGCCTCTTCGGCTTCCTCGGGTTCCTCCTCTTCCTGTTCCTCCTCTTCGCCCTCCTCCGGGCCGCGTTCGGCGGCTGGGGTCGCGGGCGCGGCGGCTGGGGCGGACGGAGCTGGGGACCGGAAGGCCGCCACGGGCCGTGGGACGAGCGGATGCGTGAGTTCCACGACGAGCTCCACCGACGCGAGTCCGCCGACGCCGGGGCGGCCCAGCAGACGGGCTCGACCCCGGGCGATCAGTCCCGCTGAGGCCTGATGGCGCCGGCTCCCGCCAGGGGGCTGGCGCCATCGCGTCCGGCACCGGCACCTACGATGGCGCCCGATGAAGACGATCCTCGTCGTCGACGACGAGCCGAAGATCGCCGCGCTCGCCCGCGACTACCTCGAGCACGCCGGGTTCGCGGTCGTGACCGCGCGGGACGGTCCTGCGGCGCTCGCCGCCGTCGGGCGCTCGAAGCCCGACCTCGTTGTGCTCGATCTCGGCCTGCCCGAGATGGATGGGTTGGACGTCACGCGCTCGATCCGGCGCGACTCGTCGCTGCCGATCGTGATGCTCACGGCCCGTGACGACGAGATCGACAAGCTGCTGGGCCTGGAGCTGGGCGCCGACGACTACCTGACGAAGCCGTTCAGCCCGCGCGAGCTCGTCGCCCGGGTGAAGGCCGTGCTGCGCCGATCGGAGGGAGGCCAGTCTGCGGCGCGCGACGTCATCCGCGCCGGCGACATCACCCTTGACGTCGGACGGATGCGCGTCGACGTCGGGGGACGTGTCGTCGAGCTCACGCCCACGGAGTTCCAGCTCGTCGCCACGATCGCGGCGCAGCCGGGCCGGATCTTCACCCGATCGCAGCTGCTCGACGCCGTCCACGGCGTCGCGTTCGAGTCGTACGAGCGCGCGATCGACACGCACATCAAGAACATCCGACGCAAGCTCGAGCCGGATCCGCGCGAGCCGCGGTACGTCCTCACGGTCTACGGCGTGGGCTACCGGTTCGCGGACGACCGGCCGTGACTCGTCCGGTCGAATCCAACGGGCTGGCCGGGCCCCGCCCGCCGCGACAGCGGCCGCCGTGGTGGCCGGACGACGAGGACTGGCCGCCTCGCGGCCGCGGCCCGTGGCGCCGGGGTCCGGGGGGCCGTCGGGGGCCGTGGTCGCGCGGCTTCGGCTGCCTGTTCGGCCTCTTCTTCCTGCTCGGCATCGCGGCGCTCATCGGGATCGTCTCGACGATCATCGAGCACGTCGGGCCGTTTGGATCGTTCGCCCGGTTCCTCGCGGTGCTGCTCGTCGTCGCGGCGATCTGGGCGCTGCTGCGGTACGGCCGCACGCTGCGCCGGGTGGCCGGATCCCTCGACGAGCTCGCCGAGGCGACGGAGCGGGTCGAGTCGGGCGACTACGCGGTGCGCGTTCGTGAGCCGGTTCGGGCGCCGCGGGCGATGCGCGACCTCGTTCGGGGCTTCAACGAGATGGCCGCGCGGCTCGAGGTCGACGAGGCGCAGCGTCGGCGGCTCCTGGCCGACGTCAGCCACGAGCTGCGGAACCCGCTATCGGTGGTGCAGGGCAACATCGAGGCAATCGTCGACGGCGTCCACCCGGCGGATCCGGAGCACCTCGGCGCGATCCTCGAGGAAACTCGCGTCCTCGCCCGGCTGGTCGACGACCTCCGGACGGTCACGCTGTCGGAGGCCGGCAGCCTGCCGCTTCACCGCGAGCCGACCGACGTGTCGATCGTGGCGACCGATGCCGTCGCCTCGTTCCGGGCTTCGGCCGAAGCCGCGGGCGTGGCGCTGCACGCCTCGATCGCCGACGACATCCCGCTGCTCGACGTCGATCCGATCCGGATCCGCGAGGTCATCTCGAACCTCGTCGCGAACGCCATGCGCCACACGCCGGCCGGCGGCTCGATCGACGTGGCGGCACGCCTCGAGGGCGCGAGTGTCGTCGTCACGGTCGCCGACACCGGGTCCGGCATCTCGCCGGACCTCCTCGCCCACGTCTTCGATCGGTTCGCGAAGGACCCCGCGTCTGGCGGCTCCGGACTGGGCCTGGCGATCGCGCGCGGGCTGGTCGACGCCCACGGCGGCACGATCGAGGCGGAGAGCAGCCCCGGGCGCGGGTCGACCTTCCGATTCACCTTGCCGGTCGCCTAGCGGGCGGCAGGAGTAGCATGCGCCCGCCGCCGTCGCTGCCCCGCTGAGCTGCCGGAGGAGAGGGAGTGGTCCTGCCGCTCGACACCCGCCAGGCGAGCATCGCCCGGGCGCTGCTCGTCCAGACGGGCGTGGCCAGCCTCGATCAGCTCGCCGCCGACCTCAAGCTCACGCATCGAGTCGTCCGCTACAACCTCCCGGCCATCGAGGCGTACCTGCGCCGACAGGGCGTCACGGTGCGCCGGCGGCGGGGCGTGGGTGTATGGGCCGACGGCGATCCGGGGGTCAGGCAGGCCGTCGCCGCCACGCTCGCCTCGAGTACGGGCCCGGCGGTCCTGGAACCTTCCGACCGTCAGTCGCGCACCCTCCTGGCACTCCTCGAGGCCGCGCCCGAAGCGCTGCGCTCCGAAGTCCTCGAGGGGCGCCTGGGGATCTCGCGACCGACCGTGCGCCGCGACGTCCGCGCTGCCGAGACGTGGCTCGAGCAGCACCGCCTCCACGTGCGCCGCCTGCCCGGTGTCGGTATCGCCGTTCGTGGCAGTGAGGTCGAGGTCAGGAGCGCCCTGCTCGCCCTGGTGCTCGAGGCCATCCCGGCGAATCGCCTCGCGGTCCAGACCGGCACGGCCTCAGCGAGTTCGCAGGAAGCGATTCCGGCCGGGTTGGAATCATGGGTCGCCGGGTTGGACCTGCCGACGTTCCGGTCCATCCTGGCGGGCGAGCTCGTCGGTCTGGACGAGGGCGACCCGACGGTCGTCACGGCCACGGTGAGCCTCGCGATCCTCGTCCATCGCGTCCGGGCGAACCGCCCCGCTCGGCTCGTTCGCGGCCGGCTCCGCTCGCTGCTGGACCATCCGGTTTCGGAGTCGGCTGACCGAATCGCCGACGCGATCACCGGTCGGCTGGGGATCCGGCTCGCACCGGCCGAGGTGGCGGCGATCACCGAGTCGCTCCTGGGCTTCGTCGAGCTGACCGACCCGGCCGCCTCGGCCGGCGCAGATCTGCTGGAGATCGTCGACCGCGTCGTGCAGATCGCGGCGCTGCGTCTCCACCCGTCGCTCGCCGAGGACCAGCACCTCCGGGCCAACCTCACCGAGCACCTCCGTCGCCTCCAGGTCCGGATCCGGTACGGCCTGCCGGTGAGCAACCCGCTCCAGCTCGAGGTCCGGAAGCGCTACCCCGATGTATACGACGCGGCGGCCGCCATCCTCGCAGCGGTCGGTTCGCTCGACGGCACGGCGATCCCGACCGAGGAGGTCGGCTTCCTCACGATGTACCTCGCCGGATCGCTCGAGCGTCACCGATTGCGGCCGAAGATCCAGGTCACGGTCGTCTGCCCGGCGGGGATGGCGACGGCCTGGATCCTCGTGTCGCGCCTGCTGGCGGAATTCCCCCAGCTCGAGGTTGCCCGGGTCGTCTCGAAGACCGCGTTCCAGGACGCGCCCGGCGACATCCCGACGGACATCGTCGTCAGCACGGTCCCCCTCGACGGACCGCCCGGCACGATTCCATGGCTCGTCGTGAGCCCGTTGCTCGACGATCGTGACGTCCGGCGCCTCGCCAGGCTGGTCGGGGTGGCCAGCCAGTACTGACGAGGCCGATCCGGCCGGTCGCGTTCGTCACAACTTCCCGGTGACAGATTGGGAGTTGTCCCCGGCCAGCGCCCGCTTCGATGATGCCGTCCTGTCCTTTTGGGAGAGGAGGGTTCAGGTCTATGGAACGGATCCAGCGGTACGGCGGCTACCTCGCCGCGATGGTCCTTCCGAACATCGGCGCGATCCTCGCCTGGGGCCTGATCACCGCGTTCGTGATCCCGACGGGCTGGACGCCGAACGCGGCGCTCGCGGAGCTCGTCGGCCCGATGATCCGGTTCCTGCTGCCGATTCTCATCGGCTACACCGGCGGCCGGCTCGTCTACGGCCATCGGGGTGGCGTCGTCGGTGCGGTGTTCACGGCCGGGATCGCGGTCGGGTCGACGTCGCCGATGTTCCTCGGGGCCATGATTGTCGGCCCGATCGGCGGGTTCCTGATCAGGCTTTACGACAATCTCACGGAGGACCGGGTGCCCTCCGGGTTCGAGATGCTCAACAACACGTTCTCGGCCGGGATCCTTGGCGCGATCCTCGCGTCCATCGGGGTCCTCTCCGTCGGCCCGATTCTGCAGTGGGGCTCGGACCGCCTGGGTGACGGCGTTGCCGCGATCATCAATGCGGGGCTGCTCCCGATCGCGGACATCCCGATCGAGGTCGCGAAGGTCCTCTTCCTCAATAACGCGATCAACCACGGCGTCCTCGCCCCGCTCGGCGTTGCCGAGGTCGCCGAGAAGGGTCGCTCGATCGCCTTCCTGCTCGAGACGAACCCCGGCCCCGGCCTGGGCCTACTCCTCGCGTTCATGTTCTTCGGCAAGGGGCTGGCGAAGCTCTCGGCCCCGGGCTCGATCATCATCCACTTCTTCGGTGGGATCCACGAGATCTACTTCCCGTACGTCCTCGCCCATCCCATCATGATCGTGGCGATGTGGGCCGGCGGGATTTCAGCCGACGCATGGTTCGTCGCCCTCGACGCAGGGCTCGTCGCGACGCCCGCGCCCGGCAGCATCTTCGCCTACCTGGCCGTCACGCCCCCCGGACAGCACCTCGGCGTCCTGGGCGGGGTGGCCATCGGCGCGGTCGTGTCGTTCCTCGTCGGCTCGGTGATCCTCAGGTTCTACCCGGTCAAGGAAACCGAGGACGAGACCGCGGCAGACACCGCGCCGTCGCTCCCGGCCGGCGTGCCGGCCTGATCGTTCCTCAACCGCAGCGCCCGGCGCCCTTCCCTCAAGGGCGCCGGGCACTCATGCGACAACCTGCCGAAGAGAAGGGGAGGACCGACCCATGGTCGTCAAGGCTGCCGCGGACGTGCGGCTCGTCGCCTTCGCCTGCGAGGCGGGCATGGGGTCGAGTCTGATCGGGGCGAACCAGCTCAAGAAGCGCCTGAAGGACGCCCGCCTCGACGTCCGTGTCGTCCACACGCCGGTCCACGAGATCCCGGCCGACACGGACGTCGTCATCGCTCACGAAGGCCTGGCCGATCGGGCCCGCAAGGCGGCGCCCCAGGCCGTCGTCCTGAGCTTCAAGAACTTCCTCAACAATCCGGCGACGGACCTCCTCGTGCGGCGCCTCACGGCCGGCGAGCCGATCGACGGCGGCGCCGGATGACGGCCCCGGCGACGCAGGTCCTGAGCCGCACGGCCATCGTCGTCGGAGCCACCGCCGCGGACCGAGAGGCCGCCATCGACCAGGTCGGCGCGCTGCTCGTTGCCGGCGGCTTCGTGACACCGGACTACGTCGCGGCGATGCGGGCGCGCGAGGCGATCATGTCGACGTACCTCGGCAACGGGATCTCGCTGCCGCACGGTACGAACGAAGCCCAGGCCGCCATCGTCGGCACGGGCCTCGCCGTCGTGCAGTACCCGGGCGGCGTTCCATGGGGCGACGAGAAGGCCCGCCTCGTGATCGGGCTTGCGGCCCGCTCCGAGGAGCACATCGGCATCCTGTCGAGGCTCGCCTCCGTCCTCGAGGATGAGACCCTGTGCACCCGACTCGCTGAGACGGCGGACGCGGACGAGATCTACCGAGCGCTGACCGTGGAAGCCGAGCCGCCTCGACCGCGGATCGCACGGATCGCCGACGACCAGATCACGCGAACGATCCGGATCGCCAACCCGTCGGGCCTCCACGCCCGTCCCGCCGCCGAGATCGTCGAGAAGGTGCTGGACTTCGACGCGGAGGTCGCGATCTCGACCGGGGAGCGGCAGGCCAATGCCATCAGCATCACGCAGGTCATCGCGCTGGGGGCGTCGAAGGGAGACGAAGTCACCGTGAGCGCTTCGGGGAGTGAAGCGGCCGCTGCGATGGAGGCCGTGCTGACCGTCCTGCTGGCCGAGTCGGACGGAGCCGCGCCGTGAGTCGGCTGGATCGGGAAGCCCTCATCGATCGCCTGAGCCAGCTGCTGCCCGCCGCGGCGGACCCGGACGGGGTGTCCGACCTCATCGGCGAGCGGGGGCGGATCAACGTCGCTGCCGGTCCCGCGGACATCGGGACGGCCATCGATCGTTTGAAGCCGCTCGAGGGCTATCGCTGGCTCGGGATCAACCGCGCCGACCTGTTTCAGGCCAGCCCCAAGACGATCGGGACGAAGGTCGGGATCATCGACGAGAGCGGCAAGGTCCTCAAGGCCGCCGACCTGCCGCGGAAGAAGTGACCGCCGTCCGGGCGACGACCGCGTACGACACGTACCGGGACGCCGCCGCGCCCGTGCCCGATCGCGCCCTCGCCTGGAACCTGTACGGGACGGGGATCGAAAGCGTTGGCCGGGACGGTCAGCCGGAAGCGATCCCGGTTCCACGCCCGGGTGCCGGGCAGCTCCTCGTCCGCGTCGACGCCGTCGGCCTGTGCTTCTCGGACGTCAAGCTCATCCGGCTCGGCGGCGACCATCCGAAGCTCTACGGCCGGGACCTTGCCCGAGAGCCGACGAGGCTGGGTCACGAGACGTCGGTGACGGTCATGGCCGTCGGTGCCGGGCTGGAGAACCGATTCCGCGCGGGAGACCGGCTGGCGATTCAGCCAGACATCTACGTCGGCGGCCGGAGCACAGCGTACGGCTACACGACCCCCGGGGGCCTGATCGAGTACCAGGTCCTGGGTCCCGAGGTGCTCGCGGCGGACGACGGCGCGTACGTGATCCCGGTCGACGATCGGCTGGGGTATGCGGAGGCGGCCCTCACGGAGCCGTGGGCCTGTGTCGAGGCGGCATACACCCAACGCCGCCGGCTCGAGCCGCTCGCCGGCGGCCGGCTGCTGATCGTCCGCCGGCCCGGCGACGCGGGCGGATACGATCTCGCCTCGATCGCGTCCGGCGCCGGCGAGGTAGTGGAGATCGACGCGCGGTCGGCGGGCGAGCTGCGAGTCACGGGCGCGTTCGACGACATCGTCCTGCTCGGGCCGAGGTCCGCGGCCCTGGTGTCGCAGGCGGCCGACCTGCTCGCGTTCCGCGGCGTCCTGAACATCGTCGGCGATGCCCCGCTCGACGGCCTCGTCGACATCGACATCGGCCGCCTGCACTACCACTACACGGCGTACGTCGGCACGACGGGGACGGACGTGGCTGCCGCCTACGGTGAGCGCCGGAACCGGGCAGAGCTGCGATCCGGGGGCGTCACGATCGTCGTCGGTGCGGCGGGTCCGATGGGCCAGATGCATGTCGAGCGCGCGCTTGGGCTGCCCGACGGCCCGGGGCTGGTCGTGGCCGTCGACCTTGATGCGGGGCGTCTCGCAGCGGCGAGCGAGAAGCTGTCGCCCCTGGCCGCCCGACGCGGCCGCAACCTCGTCGTCGAGGCGCTCGGACCGGAGCCGGACGCACTCCGAGCGCGCGTGCGCCGGCTGACCGGAGGCGCCGGCGCCGACGACGTCGTCGTGACTGCACCGTCGGCGAAGGCCGTCGTGGCCGCTGCCGAGGCCATGGCGCCGGACGGGATGCTCGTGCTGTTCGCCGGCGTGCCCGTGGGCACGAGGGCCGCGCTCGACCTGTCATCGGTCTTCCTCCACGGCGCGCAATACACCGGGACCTCCGGCTCCCGGATCGCCGACCAGGGGCTCGTCGTCGAGAAGACCCTGGCCGGGCAGCTGTCGCCCCGCAGGGCGCTCGCCGCGGTCGGCGGTCTCGAGGCGGTCCCGGACGCCCTCCGCGCGCTCATCGACGGCCGCTTCCCGGGCAAGATCGTCCTCTTTCCGCACCTGCGCGGCCTGCCGCTCACGGCGTTGGCGGAGCTCGGCGCGACCCACCCCGAGGTTGCCGCCGCGCTCGACTCCGACGGATCCTGGACGGCGGAAGCCGAGGCTCGGCTGTTCGCTCGCCACCTCTCCGCGCCGGCCGGTCCATCCTGACGTGATCGTGACCGTCACGCCGAACCCGAGCATCGACCGGACCCTCCGTATTCCACCCCTGTCTCGCGGCGCCATCCATCGCGCCCTGTCGGCGACGACCGAGGCCGGCGGCAAGGGGATCAACGTCTCACGGGCACTCGCATCGCAGGGCTTCGCCACGGCCGCGGTCCTGCCGGTGTCGGAGGCCTCGAGCCTCCTGCTGGGCGATCTGCTCAGTGGGGCGTTCCCGCTCGAGACCGTCCCGATCGAAGGCGAGATCCGGGTGAACATCACGCTGATGGAGGCCGACGGCACGGTCACGAAGATCAACGAGCCGGGCCCGACAATCCGGCCAGACCACGCGGCGGCGATCGTCCGCCGGGCGGTCGAGCTCGCAGCGGGCGCGGATTGGGTCGTCGGCTGCGGATCCCTCCCGCCCGGAGCCCCGGTCGATCTGTACGGCCGTCTGGCCCGGTCGGTCGGCGGGTCGACTCGCGTCGCCGTCGACGCCGACGGCGCCGCCCTCCGGCAGAGCCTCGGATCGGGCGTGGCCCTGCTGAAGCCCAACCGCGGGGAGCTCGAGGAGCTCGTGGGGCGGCGACTGCCGACGCTCGGCGATGTGATCGAGTGCGCCTCGGATCTCGTCGGCGGTGGCGCCGCGGCGGCGATGCTCGTCAGCCTCGGGCCGGACGGCGCCGTCTACGTCGACTCCGCCGGCGCGTCGCATGCCGAGGCGGATCTCGTGGACGTCGTGAATCCGGTCGGCGCGGGCGACGCCCTTCTGGCCGGATTCCTCGCCGCGGGGGGCAATGGGTCGGCCCTCGGATCGGCCGTGGCGTGGTCCGTCGCCGCCTGTCGCTCCGCGGGCACCGAGATGGGCCCGGTCACGGCGACCGACGCCGCGAGCGTCGTCGTCCATCCGACGATCGAGCCTGCACGTCGGTTGGCGGCGTGAAGACCGCCGGGACGCTGCTCCATGGGGTCGCGGCGGCCGCCGGTGTCGGCTTCGGGCCGGCTCGGGAGATCGCCCGCGACCCGGTGCCCGCCGCTCGGCGGGTCGCGAGCGCGGATGTCGCGGCGGAGATCGCGCTGCTCCGGGATGCGGCCCGGTCGGCCTCGATGGAGCTCCGGACGATGGCCAGAGCGGTTCGCGCCGACGGCCACGCGGACGAGGCCGCGATCTTCGTGGCCCACGCCGCAATCGCCGCCGACCCCGCGATCATCGACGGCGCGGTCGCCGAGATCCAGGCGAGAGGGGTCGACGCCGCCACGGCGATCGTGGCGGCCACATCCGCCGCCGCCGCACAGATCGAGGGTTTGAGCGACGAGCTGCTGCGAGCGCGGGCCGCCGACGTCCGCGACGTCGGCGATCGGATCGCACGGACACTCGTCGGCGTCGTGGAGGCCGAGCTCCTGCCGGAGCCGGCCGTCATCGTCGGGGAGGATCTGGCCCCGTCGCTCGCGGCGACGCTGCCCCGCGAACGTCTCCTCGGTATCGCCCTCGAGGGCTCGTCCGCCACGGCCCACGCGGCCATCCTCGCCCGGGCGTACGGCATTCCCGCCGTCGTCGGCGTCGCCGGCCTGCTCGCCGCCGTGCGCGCGGCCGGCCCCGCGGTCCACGTCGCCATCGACGGCAGCAGCGGCGAGGTGATCGTCGATCCGGATCCCGTGTCCCGCGACCGGTTCCGCGACCGCATGGCGTCGGCCGAGTCGGCTCGGCGGCGCGACGTCGATGACGCGGGCCTGGCCCCGGAGACCCTCGACGGGCTCGCGATCACGCTGCTCGCCAACATCGGCACGCCCGCGGAGGCCGGGACAGCGGCCGCGCTCGGTGCGCGGGGAGTCGGGCTGTTCCGGACCGAGTTCCTGTTCCTCGAGCGCCCCTCCCCGCCGAGCGAGGACGAGCAGGTCGACGCGTACCGCCAGGCCGTCGAGGCATTCGGCGGGAACCCTGTGACGATCCGCCTCCTCGACGTCGGCGGCGACAAGCCGATTCCCTACCTGGCGCTGCCGCCCGAGGACAATCCGTTTCTCGGCGTCCGCGCGCTCCGGCTGGCGGGCGATCGCCCCGAGCTCTTCCTGACGCAGCTCCGCGCGGCGTATCGAGCCGCCGCCTCGGGACCCGTGAAGGTGATGGCGCCGATGGTTGCGGATGCCTCTGACGTCGCGACGCTCCTGGAACTGGTCGCCGAGGCCCGGGTCGGGCTCGACCACGACTCCGTCCCACGAGGCGAGATATCGATCGGCGTGATGGTCGAGATCCCGTCGGCCGTGCTGGCCGCCGACAGCTTCCTCGGCGAGGTCGCGTTCGCGAGCCTCGGCACGAACGACCTGCTCCAGTACACCATCGCCGCGGATCGCGGCAACGCGGCACTCCGCCGCTACCACGACCCGCTGCACCCGGCGTTGCTGCGCCTGGTGCGGCTGTCGGTCGAGGCCGCCGACCGAGCCGGCATCGAGCTCTCCGTGTGCGGCGAGATGGCCGGCGATCCGATCGCGGCCCTCGCACTCGTGGGACTGGGCGTTCGCCAGCTGAGCATGACGCCGTCGAGCCTCGGTCCGGTCCGCCGCGCGATCCGTTCGGCGGACGCGTCGGTCCTCGAGCGTCTCGCGCTCGCGGCGCTCACCGATGCGTCGGCCGAAGGGGTCCGCGCCCGCTTCGCGGCCGTCGCGGTCAGCGCGGATTCGGCGCGACGAGGGTCTTGAGCTCCGTCGGAAGCTTGGCCCGCCCGAGGATCGCGGGCACCTCGTCGAGGCCGACGACCCGCGACACGAGCGGGCTGACGCTCACCCGGCCGGCCGCGAGCAGCCGGCGGGCCTGTCCGAAGGTCCCATTGATCGCCATCGAGCCGAGGATCTCCCAGTCGCGCCGGTACACGTCGAACGGCCGGATGGCGATCTCGGCCGAGGCCGGGGCGACCCCGAAGAACATGATGCGCGCGGCCCTGCCGGCGTGGGCGAAGAGGCCCTCGATCACGGCCGGGATGCCCGTGCAGTCGACGACGATGTCGAAGCCGCGGCCGCCGGTGCGCTCCTCGAGCTGGCCGCGGAGCGCCTCACCCGCGGTGAACGTGGCATGCGCGCCCAGCGCGCGAGCCACCTGCAGCTTCGCTTCGGCGACGTCGACCAGGACGACGTCGGCGACACCTCGATCGTTGAGCAGCTGGCCGAGCAGGAGGCCGATCGGGCCCGCGCCGAACACGAGCGCGCGATCGTCCGGGCGCGGGCGGAGGCGCTCGATGCCCCAGACGGCGCACGCGAGCGGCTCGGTGAACGCGGCGTCCTCGAGGGTCTCGTGGTCCTCCACCCGATAGAGGTTGGCGAGCGGCACCCGGATGAGCTCGGCGAACGCACCGTTCATCGCGTCGCCCGGCGACGCGGCGCGCTCGCAGTGATTGGTCTGGTGGCGGAGGCAGCGATAGCACGCTCCGCACGAGAGGACGGGATCGACCGCGACCCGGTCGCCGAGCCGCCACGTATGGTGGCGCGCCGTCGGTCCGACGGCGGTGATCGTGCCGCTGTACTCGTGGCCGGGGACGACCGGATACGTCGAGCCGAGGTCGCCGTCGAAGACGTGGTAGTCGGTGCCGCAGATGCCGGTGAACGCGACTTCCACGACCGCCTCGTCCTCGCCGGCCTCGGGAGCGGCGATGTCCTGCACCGCGCCTGCGCGCGGCCCACGGACGACGACCGCTCGCATCGAACGTCGTGCCACTAGGCCCGTCCGGAGCGGGACACGAAGCGGAAGGCCTCTTCGGCGGCGCTCCTCATACGCCATCGCTCACCGCCAGCAGGGCGCCCAGCTGGCCGAGGATCCGGGCGGTCGCGCCCCACACCTGGAGGCCGTCGATCGGGTACGCGCCGTAGCGGAGCGGCCAGTCGCGGATCGTCGCCTCGACGATGTCGATGCGGCCGTCAGGCAGGAACGCCCGCACGGGTGCCTCGACGATCCGGGCCACCTCGTCCGGGAACGGCGTGAGCACCGGCCGGCGCCCCGCGACCGCGAGCACGGGCGTCACGCGGTAGTCGCTGACCGGGATCCAGAAGGGCTCGAGCAGCCCGACGACGCGGACCTCGGCGGAGACCGGGTCGAGCCCGACTTCCTCGGCCGCCTCGCGCAACGCCGTCGAGGCAGGATCGGCGTCGTCCGGCTCGGCCCGGCCGCCCGGAAAGCTCACCTCGCCGCTGTGGTGGCCGCCTCGATCGACGCGCTCGGTCAGCACGACGTGTGCCTCGCCATCGTCCCCGGGCACGATGAGCACGAGGACGGCGGCGGGGCGGGCGCTTGCCGGCGCGTCGAGACGGCGCGGCGAGCGCCAGGCGCCATCCGTCCGGACGGGCATGAGCGCCGCGGGCGGCGCGGGCAACGTCTCGGGCAGCGTTGCCAGGCGCGCGACGACGGCCTCGTACTGCACGCCGTCAGCCCCGGACGCCGCCCGGGACGATCAGTGGACGCGCTCCCCGTCGCCCCCGTTCGACGGCGCGGCCTGCGGGAGGTCGGTGACACGGCGCTTCCGGCCGCCCGAGCCGGCTGCCGCGGGCTCCCGGGCCGGGGCGCGAGCGTCGCGCCGCTCGCGCGCCTCGGTCACGACCGAGCGGTCACCGGCCGAGAACAGGAGCGTGCCGCTCGTGGCGTCGGCGTCGGCGACGATGCGGTCGCCCGGCTGGAACTGCCCCTGGAGGAGCGCGCGCGCGAGCGGGTTCTCGACGAGGCGCTGGATCGTCCGCTTGAGCGGTCGAGCCCCGAACGCCGGGTCCGTGCCCTCGCGGGCGATGAGCGCCCGGGCCGACGACGTGAGCTCCAGCGTGAGGTCCTGCGACGCAAGCCGTCGCTGGAGGTCGGCCACGAGCAGCTCGACGATCGCGGCGAGGTCGGCGTCGGTCAGCGCGTGGAACACGATGATCTCGTCGATCCGGTTGAGGAACTCGGGCCGGAACTGCATCCGCACCGCGTCCATCACCTGGCCCCGCATCTCCTCGTAGGCGCCCGTGTCGCGCCGGCCCGTGAACGAGGCGATGAACTGGCTGCCGGCGTTGCTCGTCATGATGACGACGGTGTTCTTGAAGTCGACCGTGCGGCCCTGCGAGTCCGTCAGGCGGCCGTCGTCGAGGACCTGCAGCAGGACGTTGAAGACGTCCGGGTGGGCCTTCTCGATCTCGTCGAGCAGCACGACCTGGTACGGCCGTCGCCGGACGGCCTCGGTGAGCTGGCCGCCCTCCTCGTAGCCGACGTAACCGGGCGGCGCGCCGACGAGGCGCGACACCGAGAACTTCTCCATGTACTCCGACATGTCGATCCGCACGAGCGCCTGCTCGTCGTCGAAGAGGAACTCCGCCAGCGCCCGCGCGAGCTCGGTCTTGCCGACGCCGGTCGGCCCGAGGAAGAGGAATGAGCCGATCGGCCGGCGCGGGTCCTTGAGCCCGGCGCGTGCGCGCCGGACGGCGTCCGACACCGCAGCGATGGCCTCGTCCTGGCCGATGACCCGCTGGTGGAGCCGCTCCTCCATGTGGATGAGCTTGGCCGTCTCGCCCTCCATGAGCTTCGTCACCGGGATCCCGGTCCAGGCGGCGACGATCTCGGCGATGTGGTCCGCGGTGACCTCCTCGCGCAGCAGCGAGCCCGGGCCCTGCAGCGTCGCGAGCGCCGCCTCCTGCTGCTGCAGCCGCGTCTGCAGCTCCGGCAGCGTGCCGTAGCGGAGCTTCGCCGCGGTCTCGAAGTCGGTCTCCCGCTGGGCTTGCTCGATCCGCAGCTGGACCTGCTCGATCTCGGTCTTCGTCGCCGCGATCGCGGCGATCGCCGACTTCTCGGCCTCCCAGCGCTGGCGCATCGCGCCGGCTTCCTCGGTCAGGTCGGCGAGCTCCTTCTCGAGCGCCTCGAGCCGGGCCTTCGACGCGTCGTCGGTCTCCTTGCGGAGCGCCTCGCGCTCGATCTCGAGCTGGATGCGCCGGCGCTCGAGCTCGTCGAGCTCGACGGGCATGGAGTCAATCTCCATGCGGAGCCGCGACGCCGCCTCGTCGACGAGGTCGATCGCCTTGTCCGGCAGGAACCGATCGCTGATGTAGCGGTGCGAGAGCGTCGCCGCCGCCACGAGCGCGGAGTCCGTGATGCGGACGCCGTGGTGGACCTCGTACCGCTCGCGCAGGCCGCGCAGGATCGAGATCGACTCCTCGACCGTCGGCTCGTCGACGAGCACGGGCTGGAAGCGACGCTCGAGCGCGGCGTCCTTCTCGATGTGCTTGCGGTACTCGTCGAGCGTCGTCGCGCCGATCGTGTGGAGCTCGCCGCGGGCGAGCATCGGCTTGAGGAGGTTCGAGGCGTCCATCGCGCCCTCGGCGGCGCCGGCGCCGACGACCGTGTGGAGCTCGTCGATGAAGAGGATGATCCGGCCGCCCGAGTCCTTGATCTCCTTGAGGACGGCCTTGAGCCGCTCTTCGAACTCGCCCCGGAACTTCGCGCCGGCGATGAGCGCGCCGAGGTCGAGCGCGACGACGCGCTTGTCCTTGAGGCCTTCGGGCACGTCGCCGCGGACGATGCGCTGGGCGAGGCCCTCGGCGATCGCGGTCTTGCCGACGCCCGGCTCGCCGATGAGCACGGGGTTGTTCTTCGTCCGTCGCGACAGGACCTGGACGACGCGGCGGATCTCCTCATCGCGGCCGATGACCGGGTCGAGCTTGCCGGCGCGCGCCTCGGCCGTCAGGTCGCGGCCGTACTTCTCGAGGGCCTGGTACGTCGACTCGGGGTTCGGCGAGGTCACGCGCTGGCTGCCGCGGACGCTCGTCAGCGCCTCGAGGATGGCCTCGCGGCCGGCGCCGTGGCGCTCGAGGATCGCCTGGCCGTCGCCCCCGACCTCGGCGACGCCGAGGAGCAGGTGCTCGGTCGAGACGTACTCGTCGCCGAGGCGCTTCGCCTCGTCGCGAGCTCGGTCGATGACCCGCTTGGCCCGCGGGTCGAGCGTCAGCGAGCCGCCCTGGATACGGGCCCGCTTCGCGAGGGCTGCCGCGACCTCCTCGCGGAACCGGACGATGTCGACGCCGAGGCGCCGGAGCGTCTCGGTGGGGATGCCCTCGTCGTCCTCGACGAGCGCCGAGAGCAGGTGCTCGGCGTCGAGGACCGGGCTCTGGAGCGTCTCGGCGTTGTGTTGGGCCGCGAGGATCGCGGCCTGGGCCTTTTCGGTGAAGCGATCGAGCTGCATGGATCTTCTCGTTACTGGCGGGGATCGGGTTGGTCGACGAGGTCGAGAAAGCGGCGAGCCGCGGCCTTCGCCGCGTCGGTGAGCCCTGTCGGCAGGACGACCTTGACCTTGACGTAGAGGTCGCCCCGGCCCTCGGCCTTGAACTTCGGCATGCCCTGGCCGGTGAGCCGGAAGGTTCGGCCGGCCTGGGTCGCGGGCGGGAGCGTCAGCAGCACCCGGCCCTTGAGCGTCGCGACCGGGACCTCGCCGCCGAGGAGCGCCTCGCGCAGGGTCACGGGCACCTCCCGCTCGAGGTCATTGCCGCGGCGGGTGAACGTCGGATGGGGCCGGACGCGGATGACGACGACGAGGTCGCGCCCATCGCCGCCCTTGCCGGTGAGCCGGATGCGCCGGCCGCTGTCGACGCCGGCCGGAATCGTGACCTCCAGGCGCTTGCCGTCGATCTCGACGAGGCGGGTCGTTCCGTTGAACGCCTCCTCGAGGCTGATCTCGGCGACCGCCTCGAGCGCTGCGGGCGGCGTCTTCGCCGCGCCGCGCCGCGCGTCCACGACGGAGTCCGGGTCGATGCCCATCTCGGCGAGGATCTCGTCGAAGTCACGGACCGACGAGCCGGCACGCGACCGCGACCGCGTGCTGCCCGCGCCTCCACTCCGCCCGAGGCCGCCACCGAAGAGCGACTGGAAGAAGTCCGAGAAGCCCCCGACGTCCTCGCTGCCGCTCGTGCGGAACTCGTAGCGGACGTTGCCTCCGCGGCCGAAGTTGCCGAACCCGCCGTACGGCCCGCCGGCCGAGCCGGCGGCGCCACCCCGGGCGCCGGCCGCCGCGCCGGCTCGCGCGAACGCCTCCCAATCGGGACCCAGCGCGTCGTACTGCTTGCGCTTCTCGGCGTCGCCGAGGACCGCATGGGCTTCGTTGACGTCCTTGAAGCGGCGCTCCGCTGCCTTGTCGCCGGCGTTGCGGTCAGGGTGATGCTGCCGGGCGAGCTTCCGGTAGGCCTTCTTGATGTCGGCCTGGGTCGCCGTCCGGGGGACGCCGAGGGTCTTGTAGTAGTCCCGGTACTCCATGACCGCTGGTCATTGCCTCTCGACCACGACGGGCGGCTGGTCGGCGGGTGGGAAGTTCGTTCGGCGAACGCGCGACTCGCCCTCCGGCTTCGGGTCGAGCGGGCGATCGCCCTCGACGACCTTCGCGGGCTCGGCCCGGAGGGGCTTCGGCTTGCGCCGAAGGGCCGCCTCCAGGACCTGGTCCATCGAGTCGACGAGCACGAGCTTGATCTGCTTCCGGATCTCGTCCGGGATGTCGCGCAGGTCCTTCTCGTTCTTCTTCGGCAGGATGACCGTGCCGGCACCCGAGAGGTGCGCGGCGAGGATCTTGCTCTTCAGCCCACCGATCGGCAGGACGCGGCCGCGAAGCGTGATCTCGCCGGTCATCGCGACGTCCTTGCGGACGGGGATGCCGGTGAGCGCACTCACCATCGCCGTGGCCATCGTCACGCCGGCCGACGGACCATCCTTCGGGATCGCGCCCGCCGGGACATGGATGTGGAGGGTGTTCTTCTCGAACTGATCCCGTCCGATCCCGAGGTCCGCGGCATGGGCTCGCGTCCACGACAGGCCGGCCCGGGCCGACTCGCGCATGACCTCGCCCAGCTGGCCGGTGAGGATGAAGTCCTCCTTGCCCTCCATGCGGGTCACCTCGACCGCGACGACGTCGCCGCCGGTCTCGGTCACGACGAGGCCGGTCGCGGCACCCGTCTGGTCCTCGGCCTCGAGCTCGCCGTACTCCCAGCGCGGCGGACCGAGGAACTCGAGCAGCTTCTTGCGATCGACGATCGTCTTGCGCTTCCGCCCCTCGGCGACCGAGCGGGCGACCTTGCGCATGATGTTCGCGATCTCGCGCTCGAGGTTCCGGACGCCGGCCTCCTTCGTGTAGGCCTGGACGAGCTCGGTCATCGCCTCGTCCGTGATCTCGATGTGCTTGTCCCGGAGGCCGTGGTTCTCCTTCTGCTTCGGGACGAGGAAGCGCTTCCCGATCTCGATCTTCTCCTGCTGCGTGTAGCCGGGGAGCTGGATGATCTCCATCCGGTCGCGCAGCGGAGCGGGGATCGGGTCGATGAGGTTGCCGGTCGCGATGAACAGGACCTTGCTGAGGTCGAACGGCACCTCGAGGTAGTTGTCCTGGAACGAGTTGTTCTGCTCCGGGTCGAGGACCTCGAGCAGGGCGGACGACGGGTCGCCCCGGAAGTCCATCCCGATCTTGTCGACCTCGTCGAGCATGAACACCGGGTTGTTCGACCCGGCGGTCTTGATGTTCTGGATGATCCGGCCGGGCAGCGCGCCGATGTACGTCCGGCGGTGACCGCGGATCTCGGCCTCGTCATGGATGCCGCCGAGGCTCATCCGCACGAACTTGCGGCCCATCGCCCGGGCGACGCTCTTGCCGAGCGACGTCTTGCCGACGCCGGGCGGGCCGACGAGGGCGAGAATCGGGCTGCGGATCGTGTCCGCCAGCGAACGGACCGCGAGGTACTCGAGGATCCGCTCCTTGATCTTCTCGAGGCCGTAGTGGTCCTCGTCGAGGATGCGGGCCGCCTCGCGGATGTCGAGCTGATCGTCCGTGGACACGTTCCACGGCAACCCGATGAGCCAGTCGACGTACGTCCGGATCACGCCGACCTCGGGCGAGGCCGACGGAATCCGGCTCATGCGGTCGATCTCCTTGAGCGCCCGGCCCTTGATCTCCTCGGGCATGCCGGCGGCCTCGACCTTGTCGCGCAGCTCGTTGATCTCGGCCTGCTGCGGGTCGTCCTCGCCGAGCTCGCGCTGGATGGCCTTCAGCTGCTCGCGGAGGATGTACTCCCGCTGCGTCTTGTCCATCTCGGACTTGACTTCGGACTGGATCTTGCCCTTGAGCTCGAGGATCTCGACCTGCCGGGCGAGGAAGCCGGAGACGAGCTTCAGCCGATCGGTGACGTCGATCGTCTCGAGCAGCTCCTGGCGCTGCTCGGTCGTCATGTCCGGGCTGTAGGCGACCATGTCGGCCAGCAACCCCGGCTCGCTGATGTTGCGCGCGGCGACGGCCGCCTCCGGCGGGACCGGCGCGCCGTTCGCGACGTACTGCTCGATCTGGGCCTGGACCGTGCGCATGAGCGCCTGGACCTCGACGCCGGGCGTCGGGTCGTCAGGGATCTCCTCGATCGAGGCGCGCAGGTACGGCGTGACCTGGACGAAGCCACGCAGCTTGAGCCGGCCCTGGCCCTGGACGATGGCCCGGACGGTGCCGTCCTGGAGCTGGACGACCTGGGCGATCTTGGCGAGCGTGCCGACGCCGTACAGCTCGCCGGCGTCGGTGATGTCCTCCTGCTCGGCCTGGCGCTGCGTGACGAGGGCGATGGGGCCGCCTTCGGCGACCGCGGCGTTGAGCGCGTTGACGCTCTTCTCGCGGCCGACCTGGAGCGGAACGATCATCTCCGGGAAGATGACCGTCTCCCGAAGCGCGACGAGCGGCAGCTCCCTGGTCTTGGCGGGAGGTCGCTCGGCGGTCGGGCTGGACGGTTTGGCCATCGAATTCTCCAATCGGACGGGTGCGTTTTGTGGCGGGTGCTCGTGCGGTGAGGGGTGCTCGTGCGGTGAGGGTTGTCGGGCGGCTCGCGCCTAGCGGGCCGCCCGCTTGACGGCTGCGGGCTCCGACGCCGCGTCAGCGCCGGCGGATCCCGTTGCCTCGGAGTACAGGCGCTCGAGGACTCGCGTCCCGAGACGCTCCTCGAGCTCGAAGAGGATGCGAACGCCGGCGAGGTTCACGCCGAGGTTCTGGGTCAGGTGGCGGATCCAGAGGACCCGCCGGATGTCGTTCTCGCTGTACAGGCGGATGTTGGTTCGGGTGCGGGCCGGGCAGACCAGCCCCTCGTCCTCGTAGATCCGGAGCGTCCGCGGATGGACGCTGACGATGCTCGCCGCCACGCTGATGACGTAGACGGGTCGCGTCGGATCCCGGTCCGGATGAGGGGCGGCCATCGGCTCAGGCCCGAGCCTTCTCGATCGCGGCCGGCTCGCCCTTGCCGGGCTTGCCGTTGGACGACTGGCCATCGACGGTCGGGCTGATTCGGATCTGCTTCGGCTTCACCTGCTCGGCCTTCGGGATGCGGAGCGTCAGCATGCCGTTCTCGAAGGTTGCGCTGGCCTTGTCGGGCTCGAGGCCCGACGGAAGGCTCACGGCCCGGGTGAACGTGCCTCGCCGGATCTCCCGGACGAGGTAGTCGCCCTGGCCCTTCTCCTCCTCGGAGCGGGTCTCGCCGCGGATCGTCAGGTTGCCGTCCTCGACCGTGATCTCGACCTCCTCCGGCCGGATCCCCGGCAGGGCCGCCTGCACGACGAGCTCGTCGCCGGTGCTCGACACGTCGAGCGGCAGGGCGATCTCGCCGGAGCCGGTCCACCCGGTGGGTCGGACGAAGCTGTCCTCGAAGAGCCGGTCCATCGCCTGGCGGAGCGAAAGCAGCTCGCCGAACGGCGATGATCGGCGCACCATCGTCATGACGTGGCACCTCCCATGCTGCAATGGTTCGACTCGTTCGCGCGGAACAACGCGAACATGGAGGGATCCTAGAACCCTGACAATGCCGTTGTCAAGAGAGGCGGGTGCCCCGTGTTGCCCCGCGGCGCCGTGGCCCCTCCCGGCCGCCTGGTACCGCGATCGGCTCCCGGGCCGGCCGCGGATTTGTCGCTAACTCAAATCCCCGTAGTGCTACGCAGGAGATCCGGCCGCCTTCGTACCGTAACTCACGCTGAGAACGGAATTGACGCTCGCCGGGGTCGGAATCCGGTCCAACAGGCGGTTCCCGCACGCTGCCGGCTGCGTAACGTCACCCAGGTTCGAGTTAGCGGGGAAGCACGCTTCCCGCGGCGCGATCGGGGTCGTTGGCGTGGTCAGCGGGCGTCGGCTGTCTCCGCCTCGCCGATGAGCTGGCCGTGGAGGAGCGCCTCGCACTCCGTCTTGCCGATCGCGATGACCTTGTCGCCCTCGCGCATGACCGTGTCCGGCCGGAGTGGAGTGGCGACCCCGTCGCGGATGACCGCGAACAGGGAGCAGCCCTCCGGGATGTCGAGGTCCTTGGGTGCCCGCCCGACGGCCGGCGAGCCGGCCTGGAGGTGGGCCTCGATGAGCTCGAGCTCGCCCTCGCCGAGCGCCGCCAGGTGGAGCAGCTCGTGGACCGGGATGTCCTGCTCGATCGACCCGAGGACCATCCGGGTCGGGCTGATGATCTCGTCCACCCCGAGATGCTTGAAGAGGCTCTCGTTCTTCGGGTTGTTCACCCGGGCGATCGAGCGGCGCACCGCGAAGTGGTGCTTCGCGATCTGGCAGATGACGAGGTTGTCCTCGTCGTCGCCCGTCACCGCGGCGACGATGTCGGCGCGGTTCGCGCCGGCCTCGGCGAGGTACTTGCCCTCGCAGCCGTCATGGGGGATGACGATCGAGCCGACCTCGTCGGCGATCTGGGTCGCCCGCGCCCGGTCCTTCTCCATGAGGACGACCTCATGACCGGACTCGATGAGCGCCTTCGTCAGGTAGTAGCCGACCTTGCCGCCGCCGACGACGAGCACGAACACGTCAGGACCTCCTCGCCGCGACGGAACGCGTCCCGCCGGGTCGTTGGGCGGCGTCGGACGCCGCATGGTGCTCGCCGCCGTGGTGGACGCCGGTCGGAGCCTGGATCCCGGGCGTCCCCGACGTCGGCATGCCGAGCCATTCGGCGACCGCGTCGGCCATGAGCGTCGTGCGGCAGATCGTCGCGATGCCGAGCTCGGCGTAGGCCGCCGCGCGAAGCGGGTCGTTGATCTTGGCGAGGACTCGACCGGCGCCGAGCTCCTCGCCGGCGAGCTGCGCGGTCATGACGTTGCGGTTGTCGCCCTCGGTCATCGCCAGGAAGAGGTCCGCATCCTCGGCGCCGGCACGCCGCAGCGTGTCTTCGTCCGTGCCGTCGCCACGCACGGCGCTGCCGCGGAACGTCGACGGCAGGCGCTCGAAGGCGGTCGTCGAGGTGTCGAGGACGATCACCTCGTGACCGGCGAGGTCGAAGATCTCGGCGAGGGTCGCGCCGACGCGGCCGCAACCGACGATGACGGTCTTCACTGGGCCTCCTCGGGCATCGGGTCGCGCACGACCCACACCGCGCACGGCGCGTTCTTGAGCACATACGGAATCGTCTTGCCGATCGCGAAGTCGCCGCCGAACCGCTTGCGGTACGGCAGGCCGAGGACGAGCAGGTCCGCGCCGCGCTCGACGGCCTCGTCGACGAGCGCCGCGCCCACGTCACGGGCCTGGAGCAGGATCGGCTCGAGCCTCGACTTGTTCGCCTCGGCCACCCCCTCGGCGAGGTCGAGGACCTGTTGGGCCTCGTCGGAGGTGCTGGCGACGTCGGCGTCGAGGGGAAGCGTCCAGTCGATTTCGACGACGTGCACCGCGAGGAGCTCCGCCTTCGACGGACGTGCCAGATCGGCGGCGAGCCGGACGATCCGGCGGTCGCTGGACCCGCCGTTCAGGGCGAGCATGATCCGACGGAGTTGGACTCCTTCGGCTTCGGGCACGGACAGGACAGTTCCCAGTCTCATTGGAGGTGGTCGCGACGGCGCGGAACTGCGCCGGGTCACGGCGGCCACGATACCACCGGCGAGCGCCGGGCCGGGATCAGGATCGCCCGGGGCCCGGGATTCAGATGCCGTAGCTGAGCCGCTCGGCGAGCCGGACGGGCAGGGCCGCCTTCGTCATTGCCGCCTGGACGGCCGCGATGTCGTACTCGATCCGGTGCCACGTGGACCGCTCCTGGCCGGTGTCCAGGACGAGCCAGCTGGCCGATGGGTCGCCGTCACGCGGCTGCCCGACGCTGCCCGGGTTGAGCAGTGCCCGTCGCTGGTCCAGGCCGAGGACGGAGCCCCTGCCTGGCGTGATCGGCTCGATCCGGCCCTCGTCCTCGCGAAAGACGATCGGGACGTGGGTGTGGCCGTGGAGCCCGTAGCGCGTGCCCATCGCCGCGATCCCGGCCCGGGCGACGGGGATCGACGTGACGTACTCCCACGTCGGGTCGCGCGGGCTGCCGTGGACGAGCGTGAACGGCCCCTCGACGATCCGCTCGGGCAGCGCGCCGAGCCACTCCTTCGTCGCCGGCGCGATCGTGTCGCGCGTCCACTCCATCGCCGCGCGCGCTTCGGGGTTGAACCACTCGATCTCGCGTCCGCCACAGGCGGCCGCGTCGTGGTTGCCGCGCACGCCAACCGCGCCGATCTCCTCCAGGCGGGCGACGACCTCGTCGGGCCAGGGTCCATACCCGACGACATCGCCGAGATGCCAGACGACGTCGACCGCGCCTGTCGCTGCGAGGACCGCGTCCAGCGCGACGATGTTCGCGTGGATGTCCGACAGGACCGCGATCCGCATCGCCGGAGGGTAGCAGGGGCCTCAGCGAGACCGCCGCCGGGCGGCCGGGTCGCGCGGCCACGCGTGCCCGGTCGGACCGAGCTTTTCCACGACGACGAGCCGGTGTCCGGCGAGCTCCGGCACGCCGGCCTCGACGACGTCGAATCGACCGCCACCGACGCGGTCGGCGAGCGACTCGGCTTCGACGAGCTCGTCGTCGATGTCGCCGCGCTTCCACGCGACGAGGACGCCGCCGGGGACGAGGAGCGGGAACGCCAGCTCGACGAGCTCGGCGAGCGAGCCGATCGCGCGGGCCGTGACCGCCGGCCAGCGCTCGCGATCGCGCCGGTCGCGCGCGACGTCCTCGGCCCGGGCCGCGACGACGGCCGTGCGGTCCGCGAGGCCCGTGGCCGCGATCGCCGTTTCGAGGAATCGCGCCTTCTTGCCGACGGACTCGACGAGCAGCGCGCGGTCGGCCGGCAGCGCGGCGGAGAGCGGCAGGCCGGGCAGCCCGCCGCCGGACCCGATGTCGACGAAGCGGTCGATCCCGCGGGCCCGGAGCAGCGCAACGGCGGTGAGGCTGTCGACGACATGAAGGCGAGCCGCCTCCGCCGGATCGCGGATCGCCGTGAGGTTGATCGCGTCGTTCCACGCGAGCAGCAGCCGGACGTGGCCATCGATCGCGGAGCGCGCGGACGCCGGCAGCGTCAGGTGAAGCGACGCGAGGCCGGCGTCGAGAACGCGGCCGTAGTCGGCCGGCAGCTCGGGCAGGCCCTCGACGCGCGTCGGGAGCGGTTCTCGCTGGCGGCCCAGGCACCCCTCCTGTGGATGTGCCCGCGGCCGCCGTCGAGGGCCGCTCCCGGCGTGTCGTGCTTCGCACCGTGGGTGACGGGCGATCGGTCTTCCCGGGCTCACTCGGTTTCACGGCCGGGTTTCCCCGCGCCCCTCGCGAGCCTGGTTACCCTCCTCCGGAGACCCCAGTGCGGATGTCGGACGGTACGACCCGAGGGCCGTCGCCGTCAACGAGGTTATCCACGAATCCACCCTGCACGTTTCGGCGTGTGGACAACGCCCCGTCCGGCGGCGCGGGCGGCCGCGTCGCCCGGGGCCCGCGTCGCGCGGGGCGCATCAGGCCGGCGTCGGATCTCCCGGCGGACGCGAACCGGTGCCGTCGATCGTGCGCAGCCGCGCGCGGCGGTTGCCGCTGCCCGGCGCGCCCTCGCCACCGCCCTGGACGAGCTTCGGTCGCGAGAGCTTCACGGGCGGCTCGGACCGCGCGGACTCCGCGATCGCGTTGAGGACCGCTCGCTCCTCGAGCCGCACCTCCTCGCTCGCCGTCGCGCGCGCGAGCACCGCCTCGACCGTGTCGCGGTCCGCACCCGCGGCACCCGGCAACGCGAGGACGAAGGTCGAGCCTGAGCCCGGCACCGACGCGACATCGAGGTCGCCGCCCATCGCCCGGGCGAGGTCGCGCGCGATCGGCAGCCCGAGGCCCGTGCCGGTGATTCGCTCGTCGCCGGCCATGCGGTAGAAGCGCTCGAAGATCCGGGCCCGGTCGTCCGGGGCGATGCCGCGGCCCTCGTCGCGGACCGTGAGGAGCCCGACCTGGCCGTCGAACCACGCGCCGAGCTCGATCGCCGAGCCCATCGGCGCGTACTTCAGCGCGTTGCCGAGGAGGTTCGTGAGGATCTGCTCGACCCGGCGCCGGTCGCCGGTGGCGGAGCGAAGGCGCGGCGGCATGCTCGTCCGCAGCTCGACGCCGCGGGCGAGGGCGATCGGGGCCAGCCCGGCGACTGCCCGGCCGCCGACCTCGGCGAGCGAGAACGGCGCGATCTCGAGCCGGAGCGTGCCGGACTCGAGGCGGGACAGCTCGAGCAGGTCGCCGACGAGCTCGCTCATCGAGGCGACGATGTCGCGGCTGCGCTCGAGGAAGTCGCGCTCGTCGGCCGGGTCGACCTGGCGGCCGAGGATGAGCTCGAGATAGCCCGACAAGCCCGTCAGCGGCGTCCGCAGCTCGTGGGCGACATTCGACACGAACCGCGTTCGCTCGTCGTCGCGGGCACGGAGCGCCGCGAGCTCGAGCTCGGTCGCGACCTGATCGGTCACGAGCGCGAGCGCGACGGCCGCGTGGCGCGCCAGCTGCGAGGGCAGGCGGACGTCGAGCGACGCCTGACCCCGCTCGTCGGGGAAGTCGAAGCCGAGGACGACCCCACCGGCCGACGGCATCGGCACGTAGGCGTAGTGGTGCTCGCGCTCGCGCGCCGCCGCGACCGCGCGAGCCGAACCCCGCGTCGCGGACCGGCCGCCCGACGGCTCGGCCTCGGTGACGATCGCGATCGCGGCCGGGCCGGACGCGGCGCGCTGGGCTCGCGGGCGAGGTGCCCACGCGTCGAGCCAGGCGGCGAGTGCCTGCGCCTCGGCCGGGTCCTCGCCGGGTGCGTTGCAGACGGCAACTCGGCGGCCGTGCGAATTCGCGAGGACCGCTGCCCGCCGCGCGCCGACCGTCGAGGCCAGCAGCGCGAGGAGGCCCGCGAGGCGCGATTCGGCGTCCGCGTCGGTCGCGAGGATGTCGAGGGACCGCGCCAGGAGCACGGTCTCGCGGTGGGCGAGCCGGTCCGACTCGCGGCGGTACGACGTCCGCCGCTCGACGAATCGCGGCGGGGGCGGGACCAGCGGGAGTTCCAGCGAGGAGCGGTCGAAGCGGGGCTCGGACATGTCCTCCCACTCGGGGCCCGGGACGACGCACGGCGCGACCGCACGAGCGGTGGCGCCGAATCGATGCTCCCGCGCAACGTGGGTAGGGGCCATCCCCCCGAGGGGTCCCGGTCGGGTGACCGAAAGTACCGGGTGGGTGTTGCCGGGGGTACCGGTCGGCGCCGGCCTACGCCGAGCGGCCCGCTCCGCGAACGGGGCGGCCCATCGTCCGCCGCACGACGTCGATGACCTCCTCGACGTACCGCTCCGCCTCGCCACGCTCGGCGGCGGTCCGGACGCAGCCCTGGACGTGATCCTCGAGCACGAGCACCGAGAGCGCGTCGACGGCGGCTCGCAGGGCAGCCGTCTGCTGGAGGATGTCGACGCAGTACTCGTCGCGCTCGATCATCCGCGCGATCCCGCGAACCTGGCCCTCCATCCGGCTGAGGCGCCGGACGAGGCCGGCCTTGTCCTTCGAATAGGAATGCCGGAAGTGTGCCGCGCTGCCTCGGCCGGAGGCGGCGGGACGGCTCGTGGGACTGCGGCGCTCGGTCATCGGCCGGGATGATACCCCCCGGGGGTATGCGGCGGCAACCTGGCCGACATGTCGCCGCGCCGCCCGGCGGGTGTCGTCGGCAGGGGAGACCCGGTAGACTGGCGGCGATGGACTTGCGCGACCGCCCGGCCGGGCTCCAGGGCGCCGACTGCGCCGCCTGCCGGCAACCGGTGCCGCCCGACGCCGTCCGCGTCCTCGCCCAGCGCGACGACCTCGCCTTTCTGCAGCTGGGTTGTCCCGCGTGCGGCAGCGTCGGGCTCGCGATTCGCCTCGGTCCGCCGGATGCGGCCGACCTCGACGACGGCCCGACCGATCGCCCGCCGGAGATCGACGACGACGACGTCCTCGACATGCACCTGTTCCTTGCCAGCTACCGCGGCGACCTCCGCGGGCTCGTCACCCGGCGCCCCGAATCACCCGCGTGATCGATCCCGTGGGCGAGGAGCCCGGATCCGAGCCGGCATCGCCGGCCCTCGGGGCGAAGGGCGTCACTGCCGACGCCCACGCCGACGTCGGCGCCCGCACCGGCGAGCCGGCGTTCGCCCACGCCAGCGAGGCGGAGATGGCCCGGATCCTCGACTTCTACGCGGTCCGCTGGGAGTACGAGCCGCACCGCTTCCCGATCCTGTGGAATCTCGACGGCACGGTCGTGGAGAGCTTCTCGCCGGACTTCTACCTGCCCGATCTCGACCTCTATCTCGAGATGACGACGCTCCGGCAGCGCCTCGTCCGCAAGAAGAACCGGAAGCTGCGCCGGCTGCGCGAGCTCTACCCGGACGTCCGGATCAAGCTCTTCTACGCCCGCGACTTCCGGGCCCTCATGCTGAAGTTCGGGCGGCTCGCGCTCGTCGACGGCCTCTCCGGCACACCGGGCCAGGTGACACCGGCGCGCAACGACCTCGAGCTGGCGATCGACCGGCTGCCGCAGCCCGCGTTGGCGGACGACCTCGAGCCGAAGCCCGAGCCGGTCGGGAGCGACGCCGTGCCGCTGACACCGGCGGCCATGGCGGCCCTCCCCGTGACGCCCACTGCGGTGGCATCCGCCGCGGCACCGGCCGGCTCGCCTGGCGCCGGCCGCACCGCCCGCAGCCGTCGCCGTGCCCGCCGCCGGGCGCGCGCTGAGCGGTCGGGCGAGACCAGGTGATCCGGACCGTCGACCTCGAGCGCGACGTCGCCGAGGTGCTCCTGACCGAGGAGCAGATCCAGTCGAAGGTCGCCGAGCTCGGCCGCCGGATCGCCGCCGACTACGGCGGGCGGCAGCTGACGCTCGTCAGCGTGCTCAAGGGGTCGCTCCCGTTCATGGCCGACCTCATGCGCGCGATCGCGCTGCCGGTCCGGATCGACCTCATGGAGGTCTCGTCCTACGGTGGGACCTCGACCGAGTCCTCGGGCCTCGTCCGCATCCTCAAGGACCTGTCGGCGAGCATCGAGGGCGAGGACGTCCTCATCGTCGAGGACATCATCGACACCGGCCTGACCCTCAACTATCTCGTGCGCTATCTCAAGGGCAAGAACCCGCGCTCGTTGCGGATCTGCACGCTGCTCGACAAGCCGGCCCGCCGGCTCGTGGAGATCCCCGTCGACTACGCCGGCTTCACGATCCCCGACAGGTTCGTCGTCGGCTACGGGCTCGATTACGGCGAGCTGTACCGGAACCTCCGCTTCGTGGGCGTCCTCCGCCCCGAGGTCTACACCGGGGGCGAGTAGTGCACCGCCGGCCGATGGGCCGCGGCCGGAGGCTCGCGGTCATCGGCGCGCTCATCGTCCTCGCCGGCTGCCTCCTGCCGTGGTACGCGTTCCGCGTCGAGGGCGGCCTGCCGGCGAGCGAGTTCCGCGCGTTCGACGGCAGCGGGATCCTGGCGTTCATCGCGGCGCTCGGCGTCCTTGCGCTGGTCGCGCTGCCATATGCCGCGGGGGACCACCCGGTGAGCATGGATCGTGGGCTCGCCTACCTGCTCCTGACCGCGCTCGCCGTCATCGGCGTCCTCCTCTGGCCGCTGCAGGTGCTCGAGGACATCCGCGGACTCTGGCCGGACCGCGCGCCCGGCTGGTGGGCGGCGGCCGTCGGCGTGATCGTCCTCGGCCGGGCGACGTTCGAGATCTTCAGGGAACCGGAGCGCCGCTGAGCGGCGCATGCAGCGCCGCGGCCGCGCGGGGACGCCCCACGTCGACGCCCCACCAGCGGTCGAACTCGTCGCCCGCGAGGTGGAAGACATAGCGGCCGGCGGGCCAGGCCGTCGTCGCCCGCGGACCGGGGTCGCCGCTTGTGTCGACCGCCGGCGCGAACAGCGCGGCGAGGCTGCTCGGCACGACCGGCAGGACGTGCCGGATCGCGAACGGGACGGCGACGACGCGATCGGGTTGGCCCGCCTCGAGGCGTCGCTCCTCGAGCCGCCACACGGCCACGCTCGTGAGCGCGGGCGGCCGGTCCGTGCCGTCCCACGGTGCGCAGTAGCCGAGCAGGTCGATGGTGGAGAGCCCGAGATCGCTCACCGGGATCGACGAGTCGGTGGGGCCGTCGGCCGCGTGCTCGACGGTCGTCAGCCGCCACGACCGGACGGCCCGATCGCCCCACGACTGGTGGCTGAACACGCGCCAGCTCGCCGGCGCGGGACAGTGGCGGGCGACGTCCCTCGCCGAGATCGCCCCGGCGTCGGGCCGGGGCTCGAGGCTCGGCGGCGCGGGTCGCGGCACGACCGCGGGTCGCTCCCCGTAGCCGGGCAGCGCGGTCCAGGGCTTGACGATCGCGAGGACGGCGAAGACCGCGGCCGCGACGACCATCAGCCAGGGGGTCCGTGCCTGGCTGTCGAGCCGGGTCAGGGTCGGTGGCGGCCGGTCGGCCATCGGTGGCTCCGTAGCATACGGCCCTCGTCGCGGCCGGCCGCCACGGCGCGAGCCGCCCGCCGTTCCTAGATCTCGCCGAGGTACGCCTTGCGGACGGTCTCGTTCTGCCGGAGCTCGGCGGCCGGGCCGGACAGCACGACGCGGCCCGTCTGCAGGACGTAGCCGCGGTTCGCGATGTTCAGCGCCTGGAGGGCGTTCTGCTCGACGAGCAGGATCGTCGTGCCCTGCTCGCTGATCTCCTTGATGATCGAGAAGATCTGCTGGACGAGGATCGGGGCGAGGCCCAGCGACGGCTCGTCGAGCAGCAGCAGGCGCGGCCGGGACATGAGCGCGCGGGCGATCGCGAGCATCTGCTGCTCGCCGCCCGACAGCGTCCCGCCCTGCTGCGCGGTCCGCTCGCGCAGCCGCGGGAAGAGGTTCATGACGCGCTCCACGTCCTCGGCGATGTGGCCGGGCGGCTGGGTGAAGCCGCCCATCTGGAGGTTCTCGAGGACCGTCAGCCGCGAGAAGATCCGGCGACCCTCGGGCGCATGCCCGACGCCCATCCGGACGAGCTCGTGGGCCGGCGTCCGGGCGATCGACGTGCCGCCGAAGAGGACGTCGCCCTGGCGCGGGTGCAGCAGCCCGCTGATCGTCTTGAGGGTCGTCGTCTTGCCGGCGCCGTTCGAGCCGAGCAGGGTGACGATCTCGCCGCGCCCGACCTCGATCGACACGCCCTTGAGCGCGTGAATGTGGCCGTAGTAGGTGTGGACGTCGTCGAGCCGGAGCATCGTCCCGTCGCGGGACTCGGCAGCGCCGGGCCGGGCGGCGGTGGCGGTCATGCGCTCGGCGCCCCGAGGTAGGCCTCGATGACCTTCGGGTCGCGCCGGACCTCGTCGGGCGTGCCCTCGGAGATGCGCTCGCCGTGGTCGAGGACCGTGACCCGGTCGCTGATGCCCATGACGACCCGCATGTCGTGCTCGATGAGCAGCACGGTCAGGCCAAGCTCACGGCGCAGCTTGTCGATGAGCACCATCATCTGGGAGGTCTCGTTGGGGTTCATGCCGGCCGTCGGCTCGTCGAGCAGCAGGAGCTTCGGCTCGCTCGCGAGCGCCCGCGCGACCTCGAGCCGCCGCTGGTCGCCGTAGGGCAGGTTGCGGGCGAGCTCGCCGCCCTTGCCGCGCAGGCCGACGAGGGCAAGGTACTCCTCCGCCTTCGCGCTGGCCGCCACCTCCTCGTTGCGGTTCTTCGGCGTCGAGAAGAGGGCGTCGACGACGCTCGCCCGGAGCTTCGTGTGCATCCCGACGAGCACGTTCTCGAGCGCCGTCATGTTCTGGAAGAGCCGGATGTTCTGGAAGGTCCGGCCGATGCCGGCGAGGACCATGTCGTTCGGCCGGGCGCTGCGGAAGATGCCGATCCGGTTGATCAGCCGGGTGTACCAGCCCGGTCGGGCGACGGCCGAGAGCAGCATCGCGATGAGCGCCCCGAGGGCGACGAGGCCGCTGGCGATGGCGAGCGGGCCCGGCCCGGTCGCCTGGATGAGGACCCAGGTGATCGCGGCGAGGATCGCGGCGGGTGCCACCCACAGGAGCGGCTCGAGCCAGACCCGGACCGGGCGTGCGACCATCCGCCGGCCGGCGAACTGGACCTCGCCCGCGGTCGGGTCGTAGATGCCGGCGATGACGTTGAAGAACGTCGTCTTGCCGGCCCCGTTCGGGCCGATGAGGCTGACGATCGCGCCCTCCGGGATGTCGAAGTCGACGCTGCTGACGGCGACGAGGCCGCCGAACCGCTTTGTCACGCCCCGGGCGCGGAGCAGCAGCCCGCCCGACGGCGTCGCCGGCCAGGCGGTACTGGGCGTGCCCGTTGCGGCGGTCATCGCTCGGTGCCGCCGGTCTCGGGCGACGCGCCGAGGCCGGCCGCCGGCGTGATCGCATCCGGGTCGTCGGCGGCCTCGGCCGCGTGGAGCTCGCGCCGCCGGCGCTGGCTCGGGAAGAGCCCCTCGGGTCTCAACAGCATCATGAGGACGAGGGCCAGGCCGTAGAGCAGGTACTGGTACTCGACGTAGTTGATCTGGGCGAAGAAGCCGATGACCGGGACGTCGGCGTACGGCTGGAAGAACGCGTTGAGCTGCTTGAGGATGACGACCTGGATGGTGTAGATGATGAACGCGCCGGCCGCTACGCCCCAGATGTTGCCCATCCCTCCCAGCACGATCATCGCGAGCACCGTGAACGACACGGTGAACAGGAACTGGTCAGGACTCACGAAGGTCAGCTTCGAGGCGTTGAATACGCCGGCAAACCCTGCCGTGGACGCACCGAGCGCGAAGGCGAGGAGCTTCGTCGTGACGGTGTTCAGGCCGCTCGCCGCGGCGGCGAGCTCGTCCTCGCGGATCGCCATCCACGCCCGTCCCACCCGGGAGTTCTCGAGCCGGTAGGCGAGGATGATCGTCACCGTCAGGATCCCGGCCATGAGGATGTAGAACGGCCACGGGTTGAGCAGGTCGAACTCGCCGACGAACGGGAGGTCCGGCTTGTACACGCCGCTGATCCCGTCGATGCCGCCGGTCAGGTCGCGATCCGCGTTGATGAAGACGATCGGCACGATCTCGCCGAACCCGAGCGTGACGATCGCCAGGTAATCGCCGCGCAGCCGCAGGGTCGGCGCGCCGAGGAGCACGCCGAACGTCGCCGCGATGACGGCCGCCAGCAGGAGCATCACGAGGAACGGGGCGTGCTGGCCGGCGAACGCCGACGCGCCGTAGGCGTAGGAATACGCGCCGATCGCGAAGAAGGCCGCATAGCCGAGGTCCAGC
Organism: Candidatus Limnocylindrales bacterium; assembly: GCA_036556145.1. Lineage (GTDB taxonomy): Bacteria > Chloroflexota > Limnocylindria > Limnocylindrales > CSP1-4 > JACDAV01. The sequence continues at coordinate 39,823 of DATBKB010000082.1, forward strand.
AGGCCGGCCAGCCCGACGACGATGTTGAGACCGAGGGCCAGCAGGACGAACACGCCGGCGGTCGCGAAGCCGTCGACCCAGACGTTGAGCGGCTGGAAGCCGTTGAACGGCGGGACGAGGGCGAGGACCGGCAGCAGCGCCGTGACGATCGCCATGCCGATGAGGATCGACCACGAGCGGTGGCTCTCGGCGAACGACCGCACGCCGCCCAACGACGCCGGGCGACGAAGCCGCCGCGCGGTCACGCCCGCTCCCCGATCTGCTGGCCGAGGATGCCGGCCGGCCGGAACACGAGGACGACGATGAGGACGACGAAGACGATCGCGTGCGACCAGCGCTGCTGGCCCATCGCCGCCGCAAAGTTCTCGACGAAGCCGATGAGGAAGCCGCCGAGCAGCGCCCCGGTGAGGTTGCCGATCCCGCCGAGGACGGCCGCGGTGAACGCCTTCAGACCGGCGTTGAAGCCGAGGTCGAAGCGGACGAAGCCGAAGTACAGGCCCTGGAAGACGCCGGCCGCGCCGGCCAGCGCGCCGCCGAGGAGGAACGTGATCGCGATCGTCTGGTTGAGGTCGACGCCCATGAGCTGGGCGGCCTGCTGGTCCTGCGCCGTCGAGCGCATCGCCCGGCCCAGGCGGGTCCGGCTGACGAACAGCTGGAGCCCGATCATCAGCACGAGCGACACGACGATGATCAGCAGGTTGACATAGCCGATCTGGGCGCCCATGAGCTCGAAGCTCGAGCCGCGCGTCTGGTAGACCTGCGGTGAGCCGCGGTCGCCGGTGCCCTGCCAGATCTGGACGACGTTCTGGAGGATGAACGAGACGCCGATCGCAGTGATCAGCGGCGCCAGCCGGGGCGCGTGCCGGAGCGGGCGGTAGGCGAACCGCTCGATCGTCACGTTGAGCGTCCCCATCGTCACCATCGACACGACGAACGCGATGCCGAGCATGCCGATGAGCCGGGTTGGCTCGAGGACCGCACTGGTCCCGCCGAGGCCGAACTCGAGGGCGATCACGGTCGCGGCACCGAGAAGGACGCCGAGCAGGATGTAGACGGGGCGCTTCGTGCCGAGGCCGCGGCTCAGGGCCAAGCCGATGCCGATCGCGAGGAGGGCGAGCAACACGAACCCGAGCGGCCCGAACTGGGTCGTCCAGTCGAGGCCGCCCGACAGGGCGACCATCGACATGAAGGCGCCCACCATGAAGACGTCGCCGTGGGCAAAGTTGATGAGCTCGATGATCCCGTAGACCATCGTGTAGCCGAGCGCGATCAGCGCGTAGATCGCGCCGAGCGTGAGGGCGTTGGCGACCTGCTGCGCGGCAGTCGCCTGGCTCATGAACTGGCTGAGGAGGAGGAAGTAGAGGGCGATCCCGATGAGGCTGAAGACGACCAGCCTCACGCCGGGCATCCGCCGGATGACCGGGGTGCCGCCGCCGAGCCGGGCCGCCGTGGTGGTCACCGGGCGAACCTCACGAAAGCGGGTCGAGCCTCACGAGATCGAGTCGTAAGCCACGAGACCGGGGGTCGAGGACCCCCGGTCTCGGTCGTGCGCGTTGTCGTTCGGACTCGCAGTCCTACTTGGCGAAGTCGAGCTGCTCCTTGAATGCCCAGTCCTTCGCCGTGGGGTCGTAGGCATAGATCGAGATGATCTTCTGGCTTGTGTCGCCGTTGGCGTCGAACTTGAACTTGCCGATCACGGAGTCGTACTCGACGTTGGGATCCACTCCGGCGGCCCGGACCTTCTCGCGCAGGTCGGCAGCGCTCGTCGCGGCGCCGGCCCGGCCGATCGCGTTGAGGACCGCCTGGGCGCAGGCGTACCCGGTCGCGGCGTAGCCCGTCGGGGCAGCGCCGTACTCGGCCTTGTACTTGTCCTCGAAGGCCTGCCGGCCCGGGTAGTCGCCGACTGCGGCCGCCGTGGCGAGCGCGTTCGCGGCGTCTTCCTGGGCGATATTGAGGAACGAGTCCTTCGTCTCGGCGCTGCCGTCGAAGATGCCGTCCGGCCCGATGAACGGGATGTCGCCGAGGCCGGCCTGGACCGCGGCCCGCAGGATGCGGGCGCCGCCGGAAGCCGTCACGCCACCGAAGTAGATGACGTCCGGGTTCTTCGCCGCGGCGGCGGTCAGGATCGCGCTGTAGTCGGTGGTCGTCTTGGGGGCGCCGTCACGGGCGACGACGGTTCCGCCGTTCTCCTTGAAGTACTTCTCGAAGTTGTCGGCGATGCCCTTCCCGAAGGTCTCGGTGTCGTCGATGATATAGACGTTCTTCTTGCCGAGGTTCTCGAGGGCGTACTTCGCCGCCGCCGGACCCTGGTTGTCGTCCGTCGTCACGACGCGGACGTAGTTGATCTTGTTCGGGTTCTTGGCCCGGATCTCGAGGGCGCCGAACTCCGGCTTCGTGAGGCCCTCGTTCGTGTTCGCCGGCGAGCACTGCAGGAGCCCGGCTTCGTTCGAGACGGGGATCTGGGCCCGCGCGACGTTCGAGTTGAGCGGCCCGATGACGGCCACGACCTGCGAGTTGGCGACGAGCGCCTGCATGTTCCGGGCGCCGGTCTGCGGGTCGTGCACGCCGTTGAGGGCGTCGTCGTAGATCACGCTGTTCGGGATCTCGATCGTGTAGTTGCCGGCCTTGCCGCCGGCGTCCTTCACGGCCAGCTTGATGCCGTTGATGATCGGATCCGAGGCGGCCTTCTCACTGCCCTGCTGGGGCAGCTCGATGCCGATGTAGACCGTCGTCGGAGCGCCGCCGCCCCCGGGCGTGCAGCCGACGACGAAGGCCAGGACGCCGACCATTCCGAGGGCGCCCAGCTTCCGGATGTTCATCCACTCTCCTCCTAAGCCTGGTCGACCGGGTCACCCGGCCCGACCTCGGTCGGTGCAGCCGCGCCCCTCCTCGAGCGTCGGGCGGCGCTCCCCTCGCGGGCCCTCGGAGCCGCCGCGCAACCGTCACCCGAGCGATCGGGCACGACGGAGACGGAGCGGCGGGTGGGTCCCTGGCGGACGGGTGGCGCAGACCTCCGCGCTCGGGCGGCGCGCAGGTTGCCGCCGAAGCGATGCCGTATCATAGGCATCGGCGCTCCGTTTGCAACACCGGCCTCCCCCGACCCGGGCGTGGCTGTCGAGCGAGTCATCGCTCGCCACCCCCGTGCGGTCGGCGGAGCCCCGGATGACCCCGATCGAGCCCCGGTCGGAGGCGGTCGCAGGGGGCTGCGCCACCCGCAACGAGGTGGATCCGTCGGCGTGGAATACCTGGTCCGGACGGCCCGAATCACGGACATCGATCGGCTTGTCGCACTCAGCGTCGCCTCCGATCGCCTGGCCCGTGTCGACGGCCCGATGGACGCCGCATCGCTCCTGCGCCAGCTGGTCTACCTGCCCCAGGCGAGCATCTTCGTCGCGGAAGCGCGGCGCGAGGTCGTCGGCGGCGCGGTCCTGGCCCTTCGCCCGTCGGTCATGGCCGGCGGCTACGTCGGGACCGTCGACCTGCTCGTCGTCGATCCGGAGCACGATGTCGAGCGCATCTCGGCCGCCCTCATCGGCGAGCTGCTGCGCTCGGCGGGCAACAAGGGCTGCACCGTCGTCGAGGTGGCGCGGCCGGGCAACGCCACCGAGCGAAACCGATGGGAGCAGCAGGGGTTCACGCCGGCCGAGCCGCTGATGGAGCGGGCCGTCGCCGCGGTCGGGGCCACCGCGCGACGGGCCACATGACCGCCTCGCCGTGCAGCGCGATCGCGCCGGCCGGGCTCAATCGATCGATCAAGGAGTCAACGTGAGCAAGAACGTCGCCGTCTTCGTGGACGTGGCGAACATCTTCTACGCGGCCAAGGCGGCCGGCGTGGACATCGACTACGTCACGCTGCTGAAGGCGGCCACCGCCGGGCGCGATCTCGTGCGGGCCTATGCCTACACCGGTCTCGATCCGGAGAACGAGAACCAGCGCAACTTCCACGCCTTCCTCGCCCGCAACGGCTATCGCGTCGTCAGCAAGGACATCCGCAAGTACGGCGACGGCAAGGTCAAGGCGAATCTCGACATCGAGCTCGTCGTCGACATGATGAAGACGGCCCGGAACCTCGACGTCGCGATCGTCGTGTCGGGTGACGGCGACTTCGCCCCGGCCATCCGGGCGGTCCAGGAGACGGGCGTCCGCGTCGAGGTCGTGAGCTTCCGCGGCAACACGTCGTCGGACCTCATCGACGTCGCCGACCAGTTCACCGACATCGTCCACCTCGCCCGCGTGGAGAAGGGGTCGTCCCGCTCCGGTCGGCGCGTTGCCGAGGACGAGCAGGACCTCTCGATGACCGAGGTGCCGGACAAGCAGACCGAGGGCAGTGGAGGGCGCGGCCGGAGCCGCGGCCGCGAGCGGACGCGGACTCGCGAGGTCACCGCTGGACGCAGCCGCTCCGCGGACTCGGGCCGGCGCGGTCGCGAGGATGCGCCCGCGGCGGTCACATCGAGCGGTGCATCGCTCACGGTCCTCCCCGGCGAGAAGCTTTCGCGCGCGGCCAGTGCCGGCGCGCCGGACGGCGGTTCCGCCGAAGCGGAATTCGACGAGGCGGCCGACGGCGGCGCCGTTGCCGCGCTGACCGGCGACACCGGCGGCGACCGGTCCGGCGACGCGGGCGGCGACCGGCGTCGTCGGCGGCGGCGCGGCGGCCGCGGACGCGGCCGGGGCCGTGGCCGGGGCGAAGGCGGCGAGGGCGGCGACCCCCGCGAGGCCCGTGCGCCGCGCGACGCCCGCGAGCCGCGCGACGCCCGCGAGCCGCGCTAGCGACTCGGCCTGGGCGGCGAGCCCCGCGACGAGGACGGCGACGAGGCGGCCTTCGCGGAATCGACCGGCGGTCGTCGTGCGACGCCGTTCGGCTCCGTGTGGGACTCGCAGCTCGGCGTCCCGAGCCAGGCTCCCAGCGGCGGGTCGCTGCCCGTCGGTGGCGATGACGAGGACTTCGACGAGCCGGAGATCCCCGAGTACCTCATCGCCGAGCGGCGCAACCGCGGCGGTGCCGGTGGCGGCGGGCGAGGCAATCGTGGCGCGCCGGGTGGCCGGCGCGGCGGCCGTGGCGGTTATGCCGCCGCGATCGACCGCGAGCGCTACGGCCTCGGTCGCAGCGGTGGAATCAATCGCTATCCCGACGTGTCGGCGCGCGAGCGGCCCGGCCGCGAAGGCGGCTTCGGGCGGCCGGAACGGCCGGATCGTCTCCCGGAGCGAGCGTCCGCTGGCCCACGCGGTGGCGGCGGCGAGCCGTGGAGTGAGGTTCCGCCGGAGGTCGAGGCGATGCTGCGGGCGCAGCTGGCTCCACGCCAGCGACCCGAGCCATCGGCGGCGCCGGCTCCCGAGCGGGTCGAAGCCGCACCGACGACGGATGACGAGGCCAAGCCGGCCCGCCGGCCGCGTCGCACGTCCGCGGCGGCGAAGGAGGCCGGCGACGCCGAGGAGGCGAAGCCGAAGCGCCGGAGCACGCGAAAGGCCGCGTCCGACGACGAAGGCGCGAAGAAGACGACGCGCCGCGCGACGACGGGCCGAAGCAGCGCGAAGTCGTCGCCCGCGACCGGGACCAAGCGCCGGCCGACGCGCAAGAGCACATCCGGCGATGGCGAGGAGGGCGCCGGCGACGCGGCGGACGGCTGAGCCGTCCGCCGCTCCGTCAGCGGTCCATCGGATGACGCTGCGGACCCGCGGCCAGGCGGCCGCGGTCGATGCGGCACGGTCGATCGTCGACGGCGCCGCGCACGCGCTGCTGTTGACCGGCCCGGCGGGCGTCGGCAAGACGACGCTCGCCCTCGACCTTGCCGCGATCCGGCTCTGCACGGGGGCGGCGGGTGACGACCGGCCCTGCGGGACGTGCCGCGGCTGCCGGCTCGTGGCCGGCGGCAACCATCCCGACGTCCATCGCCTCGCGCCCGACGGACCGGGCGGGCAGATCCGGATCGGTGAGCGGCTGAGCCCCGATCCGGGCACCGTGCGCCGTCTCATCGCCGACCTGGCCCTCCTCCCGGTCGAGGGCGGGGCGCGGGTGGCGATCGTCGAAGGCGCGCACCGACTGAACGAGGACGCGCAGTCGGCGCTGCTCAAGACGCTCGAGGAGCCCCCGGCGGGGGTGCTGCTCATCCTCTGTGCCGACGACGAGGAGCGGCTGCTCCCCACGATTCGCTCGCGCTGCGCTCGGGTCCGTCTCGGAACCCTCGGCGCCCGGGACATCGAAGCGCTGCTCGAGTCGAGCGCGGTGGCGGACGCGCCCGCGGCTGCCCGGCTCGCGCGCGTCGCCGGCGGCCGTCCGGGGATGGCCCTCGCGTACGCGGGCGCTCCCGAGGCGGTTCGCGCTCGAAGTGAGATTGCGCGCTCGCTCCTCGATCTCATCGATGCGCCCCGCGCGAGGCGACTCGCGGCGGCGAAGGAGCTGCTTGCGGCCTCCACCACGGTCGCGGCCGCGCTCACGGACCGGGTGCCGCAGCCGGAGAAGCCCGCCGACCCGGAGCCCGCCGACGACGCGCCCGAGATCTCTCGACGCGGTCCCGCGGCGGAGCGACGGCGAGGCGCACTGCAGCTGGTCGCGACGTGGCGCGACGTCGCCCGCGACCTCGCCGTCGTGCAGCTCAACCGCCCCGCGCTGGTCCGCGACGTCTCGCTGCTCGACGAGCTCGGGACTGCGGCTCGCGGCCTCGAGGCCGGCGCGGCTGCCGCGTTCCTCGGCCGGCTCGAGCGTGCCGGCGAGCTCCTCGAATCGAACGTCGGGCCGGAGCTCGTGGTCGACGGGCTGCTCGTCGCATGGCCCCGGCGGCGTTGACGGACGCCGTGCCCGATGCAGCCAGCCTCCGCCGGCCGGCGCGGCTCGATGCGAGCGTCCGCGGCCGCGTCCAGGGGGTCGGGTTTCGGTACTTCGTTCGCGGCGAGGCGGCGCGTCTGGGGATCAAGGGCTGGGTCGCGAACCAGGCGGATGGGTCGGTGCGTTGCGTCGCCGAGGGTCCGCGGACATCGCTCGAGGCGCTCCTCGTCTCTCTTCGAGAAGGCCCGCCGGGCGCCGTCGTCCGCGACGTCTCGACGACGTGGTCCGAGCCGACCGGCGAGTTCGACGCCTTCGGCGTGCGTTCCGCGGGTCACCGCGGCGACTGACCGGGACGGCGGCCCGAGCGCCGTCCGGCCCGCGTGCGGTGCGCCGCGTCAACTCGTGCGGAATCCGCATACGCGGACCTGACCCGTTCGTCCCGCTCAGGTGACCACCGCGCCATACCGCTCGGCGCGCGCGATCGCCATGCTCCCAACCATGAACGCACAGCCCTCCGCGGACGGTGACCTGCCTGCGCTCTACCGATCGATCCTCGACGGGATCGCGGACCTGGAGCGGCAGGGGCAGCACCGCGCGGCCGGCCGGCTTCGCGCCGAGGCGACCGCTGCCTACTCGGCGTCGTGGGACGAGCGCGCCGCCCGGCGGCTCCACTCCGTCCATCGCCGGATCGGCCGGCTCGCGTCCGGTGAGGAGCGCGCCCGCGCCCAGGCCGGTGGCTGGCTCCAGCTGGGGCGATCGCTCTTCGTTCGCTGACCATTCGGCCCGGCGCGTGCCGGGCCGCGCGCCGGTACGCTGTCGGCGATGCCCACGTCCGTCGGCGCCGCCATCGAGCTGGCCCGGGCCGCACTGGATCGCCTCCGCGACCGCGGTGAGTCGATCGAGGACGAGTGGCAGTACGTCACCGACCTCCACGCCACGTGGCGCGGGCGGTTCGACGGCGTCGCCGCCGCTCGTGGTGAGGAGGCGCTCGACGGGGCTCGCGCGGCCGCCATCACGGCGGCGATTGCCGAGGCGGACTCGATCGTCGACCCGCACCGCGCCATCGACTGGCTGTCGACGTATCCGGGCGTCGTCCTGCTGGCGCTCGGCGACGTCGGCTAGGACGCCGAGGCACCGATGCGATTCCAGGACGCGGCGCGCGACGGCCGGGCGGTCGTGTACGCCGGCATCCAGGCGGACCCGCTCGTGGCACGCGCGGCCGGTCTCCTGGCCGACGCCAGCCTCGACCAGCGACTCCTTGCGCGTGCCGCGATGAACGGCGAGTCGACCGACCCCTCGACGTGGCGGGCGATGTTCCCGACGCTGTTCGGCCCGGTCGCGTCGGACCCCGAAGACGAGGCTCGCGCCCGATCCGAGGCGATCCTCGCCGCGGCGCTCGAGGTTGCCACGCGTGGTGAGCAGGTGCGCTCCAGCCTGCGCGGGGCGATCGTCGAGGCCGTCGTCGAGCGACTGCTCAGCCGCCGGGTGCCGGCGGCGACGATCCACCGCGAGCGTCGGATCCTCTTCGACGGCGTGCCCGCGGAGATCCACCCGTACGACGTCACCGTCGAGCTACCGGAACGCGCCGAGGGCTACGACTGCAAGTGGGGCGCGCGCGGCATCAATGCCGACGTCCTCCACCAGCTCGAGGCCGCGCGCGGTCACGCCGAAGCAGAGGGGGCGCGGCTCCTGGTCGCGATCGTCGTCTTCGACGCGCGGCGATCGTGCCGCGTCCGGCTCGCCCGACAAACCGCGCCGCTGGGCGGCGTGCGCCTCGTGACGCTCGAGACCCTCGACGCGCTCGGCCGGGTGAAGGCCGCGGCCGGAGGGGCCCTGAGCGGCGCCGTCGCCGGAGCACGCGCAGGCGGCGCCTCGTGACCCAGGCGCCGGCCACCGCCAGCACGCACCGGGCGCCGTACCGGGTCCGGTTCGACGAATCGACGCCGGCAGGGGTCGCCCGGACGTCCGCGCTGCTCCGCTATGCGCAGGACATCGCCTGGGCGCATTCCGAGGCGCTCGGGT
>DATBKB010000083.1:0-1838 GCA_036556145.1 Candidatus Limnocylindrales bacterium
TCGCCGAAGCCATCGCGGAGGCCGCCGAGGAGGCCGCCGAGCGAGCCGCGGCCGCCTGGCACGAGTCCGAACCGGCCCGCCGCGATGCCGCGCGCACCCTCGAGCGCCAGGGTCGGGAGCTCGGCAAGTGGTGGACCAAGATGTGGCGAAAGGAGATCCGACCCGGTCTCCGACGGGCATGGAGCCGTCGAACGGTGGCGCTCGGCGCCGCCGGCGCCGCAGTTCCGGCCAGCAAGCAGCTCATCGAGGACGCGGCGGCCGAGCTCGGCCTGCGACCACGGCAGGAGCGCCACTGGGGCGCTTTCCTGGCCGGGATGATCATTGGGGCCGTGACCGGCGTCATCGTCGCGCTGATGACCGCGCCGAAGTCGGGCGCCGAGACCCGTGAGGAGATTGCGACCCGCGCCCGTGACGTGGCCGAGACGGCCGGGGAGTGGATCCCCGTCAACGTCCCCTCGACCAACGGCAACGGTGGGAGCGTCGACGCTCCCGAGACCTCGGAGGTCGAGACCGAGGGCTAGCTCTTGGTGGGGGGATCCCCGGCGGGCTTTCGCGTCCGGCCGGACGTGAACCGCTGCCAGATGCCCTGATCCGCGGCCTCGGCCGCGGGCTCGGCCTTCGCCTTCGCGCCCCGCCCTGACGCGCCGGACTTCGCCGTCGAGGCCGTCGAGCTCGTCGAGCGGGACCGGGTCGTCTTCTTCGGCTCGTCGCCGGTCGCAGCGGCCTTTGTCGTTTTCGAGGCGCGCGGCTTGGCCGCCGCGCCCGAGGTCGTCTTGGCACTGCTCTTCCGGGTGGTGGTCGCCTTGGCTCCGGTCGACCCGGCCTTGGTCGTGGTCGATCGGCGGGCCCTCGGCTTGGCGGCCGGCTCGGCCTCCGCTTCGACATCCGCGGACACCTCGTCCGGAACCTCGGCGAGCGGCTCGGCGGTCAGGCCAAGCTCGGCCAGCGTGGCCGCATCGGCCTCCTCGAAGCCGAGCTCGGCCTCCAGGTTGGCCCCATCGGCTCCGCCGTCGATTTCGTCGAGGCTGTCGAGCTCCTGCCACCCGATCTCGGCGGGTTCGGCACCGGCCGCCACCTCCGCGGTTTCGGGCAGGTCGCCCCGTCGGCCGCGACGGCCGCGACCACGGCCACCCCGCCGGCGGCGGCGGCGCCCGGTGGCATCGTCGTCGCCGTTGCGCGTCGTTGCGGCGGCAGCCGGAGCTGCGGTTTCGGTGTCGGCGGGGGTCTCTTCAGTACTCCGGGAACGGCCGCGGCCCGAACGACTGGCGGTCGCGCCCCGGCGCGACGTGCCGCGCCCGCGGCCACGACCGCTTGGCTCATCCCCGTTGCCGCGGGCGGCCGCCAGGGCGGCGGCGGCGACCGATGGCGAAGCCTCGCGGAAGCCGACGTCGGGATTGACCTCCTTGGCCGGCATCTCCGGGGCGCCGACGCCCTTCGACGCCTTGTCACGGCCGATGGCGCTGATCTTCATGACGTCGACGAACTCGTCGGCGACGGCGAACAGGTCGGAGCTGGTGTTCGGCTTGAAGCTGATGACCTCGCACCGAACGCCCTCGTCCTGGAGGGCACGAATGGCCGGGGCGAAGTCGCCGTCCCCCGACACGATGACCGCGACGTCCATCCGATCCGCGAGGCGGAACAGGTCGACGACGAGCTCGATGTCGAGGTTGGCCTTGACCCGGCCGTCCCCGAACTTGCGGATGTCCTTGGCGACGACCCGGTAACCGTTCTTGCCCAGGAAGTCCAGGAACTTCTTCTGGTTCTCGTTCTCCGGATCCAGCCCGGAATAGGCATAGGCGCGAATAAGGTCGCGCCCCTTGGTGGCGTGCTTGAGCAGC
>DATBKB010000084.1:0-14070 GCA_036556145.1 Candidatus Limnocylindrales bacterium
GGCCGCGAGCCCGAGCGCGAAGCCACCGAGCCCCAGGGCCAGGCTCAGCGGTTCGATCGGCACGCTACGCCGGGTTCCGGATGGTCGTTCCGGGGAAGCCGGGTCAGCCGGCCTTCGCCCCGGCCAGCGCGAGCTCCACCAGTGTCGCCAGTGAGGCACCGGTCGCGCCCCGCGGTGCGTACGGCGTCGCCTTGCGGTAGTACCCGGTACCCGCGATGTCGAGGTGCACCCACGGCTTGGTCACGAACTCCCGGATGAACAAGCCGCTCTTGACCAGCGAGCCCTCCGGCGAGCCGGCGTTCTGGAGGTCGCCGTACCAGCTCTCCATCTCCGCGACGTAGTCGTCGACGAGCGGCAGCTGCCAGTAGCGCTCCCCCGCCCGCCGGCCGGCGTCGGCCACCTGGTCGTACCAGTCCTGGGGCTGGCCGAAGGCGCCCGTCACGAGATGGCCGAGCGCCCGCGCGACGGCGCCGGTGAGGGTCGCGACGTCGACGAGGTGCGTGGCCCCGAGCCGCTCGGCGTAGGTCATGGCGTCGCCGAGGATGAGCCGCCCCTCGGCGTCGGTGTTCGTGATGTCGACCCACTTGCCGTTGAGCGCCTTCACGACGTCGCCCGGTCGGGTCGAATGGCTGCCGGGCATGTTCTCGACCGCGGGTGCGACCGCGAGGAGCGGCGTGCCCGGGGCGAGCCGCGCGACCGTCGCGATCGCGGCGATGACGGCCGACGCGCCGGCCTTGTCCATCTTCATCTCTTCCATGCGCTCGGCCGGCTTGATGCTGATGCCGCCGGAGTCGAAGCACACGCCCTTGCCGACGATCGCGAGGTGGCGGCCGAGGCTGTCCTTCTCGCCCTCTTTCCCCGAGCGGATGACGATCATCCGCGGCGGGTTGTCGCTGCCGCGACCGACGGCCATGAACATCCCCATGCCCAGCTCGGTCGCACGGTCGGGGCCGATGACGTCGATCCAGAGGTGGTGCTTGCGCGCGAGGGTGAACGCCTCGTCGGCGAGGACCTCGGGCGAGACATCGTTCGACGACCGATTCGCGAGCGTCCGAGTGATGTTCGCCCCCTCACCGAGGACGACGCCGCGCTCGGCGGCCTTCTTCAGCGCGGTCGCGTCCCCGTCGGGGGCGACGAGCGTCAGCTTGTCGAGGACCGGTGGCGCGGACTCGACCTTCTCGCGGTAGATCGTGCCCGGGTCGTACGAGCCCTCGACCACGCCGCGCGCGACGAGCTCCGCAACGCGACCCGCGGCGTCCGGGCCTCCCCCTTCGAGCGCGGCGGCGAGGGGTGACAGCCAGATCGCGACGCTGCTGACCTTGCGGCCGCCGAGCCGGCGCATCGCCGCCGCCGCGACCCGCACGACGGTCTCCCGGTCGAGCTTCTCGGCCTCGCCGGCGGCGACCGCCAGGAGGCGTCCCGCAGCGACGTCGCCCGGGGCGGCAATCGCCGTCGTGTAGCGCTTGGCCGTCAGCTCCCCGAAGTCGGCGAGGGCCTTGAGCTCACCGCCGCTGCGCTTGTCGATCTCGCCGAGCGCATCCGAGAACGCCGGCGCGCCGACGACGGGGACGACGAGGACGTCGGCCTTGACCTCCCACGGCTGGTCGGTGACCACACGCAGCTGCACGCGAAGCTCCTCCGGGGCACGGTGCGCCGATGTCCGGGTACGCCGGATCGGCGCCGGCGGATCTGGTCGTCTGGCGTCGCAGTGTAACCGCCGCGACTTTGCCCGCGGTCACCGTCCGCGCCGGCAGGCCCGCGTCACGTCGCGTCCGCTCAGGGCGGTGGCGGGCTCGCCTCCAGGGCGCCCAGCGCGTCGTCGAGCCGGGCTCGGGCTTCCTCGATGCCGATCACCGTCTGGTTGAGCCCGCCGCGGGCGATCTCGGCGAGGATGATCACGAGGTTCCGCGTGGTCTTCGGCAGCGCGTCGCGCGCCTCCTTCTCGGCGTCGAGGGCGGCGCGCATCTCGGGCGTCACGCGGTCCGGTGACTTCGACGAGACCTCGTACAGATGCCGCAGCGCGACGTCGTACTCGCGGTTCCGGCGCAGCCACTCGTCGAGGGTCGCGACGTCGGTCGTGTTCTCGAGTCGGTCGCGCAGGCCCTCGGCGTCGGCCAGCTTGGCCGTCGCCTCGTCGATCGTCTGGAGCGATTCGGTCCAGCGTCGCGCGAGCGCGTCCTCGATGGCGTCGAGGATGAGCTGGTCATGGCCGTCGAGGAGCGTCGAGAGCCGCGCGGCGCTGCCCACGCCCTGCGCGAGCCGGCCCCAGCCCTCGGCCAGGCCGTTCGTGATGTCGACCGCGGCGAGGACGCGGTCGAAGCGGTCGAGGCTCGCCGGCGAGAGCCGCAGCTCTCGGTCGGCGGAGGGCCCGGGCATCGCCTCGAGCCGGCCGCGGAGGGCCGTGCTCGCGTCGCGGATGCCGACGGCCACCACCGCGCCCTCGGCGATCGTCGTGTCGAGGAGGTCGAAGTCGCGCGCCGTCAACGCGGCGAGGGCGCCGCGGCCGAGAACGCCGAGCCGCTCGACCTGGCCGGCGATTGCCCGGAGGTCGCCCGTGGCGCCGTCGAGGTCCGACGCGAGCGCGGCGTCGCCCGACCAGGTGAGCTCCGGCCGAGTTCCACCCGCGGGCAGGGCGCCGATCCACGCGACGACGCCCGCGGCGCCCAGGGCGATCGCGATCGCGACGACGAGCCACAAGCCGGCGAACAGCCGTCCGGGCGTTCGGTCGGGGGCCGTTGCGCCGGTGGTCCTCATGAGGTCGGGCCGGAGCGTAGCATCGTGGCGTGTCGGCCTCCCCGGTCTCCGAGCAGGTCATGAGCTCACTCCAGGCGGCAGCGCTCAGGCGGCTCATCGAGGCGATGCCCAAGGCGGAGCTCCACCTCCACCTCGACGGCTCCCTGCGCGTCGACACGGCCCTCGAGCTCGCACACTCGCGCGGCGTCGATGCGCCGCGGGACTGGGGCGGGATGTTCGCCGCGCTGGTCGCGCCGGCTCGCGGCGCGAGCCAGGCCGAGCTGCTCCGTGCGTTCGACCTCCCGATCAGCCTCATGCAGGACGCCGAGGCGCTCGAGCGCGTCGCGTACGAGCTCGTCGAGGCCAAGGCCGCCGACGGCGTTCGCTACCTCGAGCTGCGGTGGGGACCCTTGCTCCACATCGCCCGCGGCCTGCCACTGGCCGACGGGATCGCCGCCGTCGTTCGCGGCGGGACACTGGCGGGCGAGCGGTATGGCGTCACGGTCCACTTCATCGCGACGGCGCTGCGGTCACACGAGCCGGCCGCGAACCGCCGCCTCGCCGAGACGGCCGCGCGGTTCCGCGACCGCGGCCTGACCGGATTCGATCTCGCCGGGCCGGAAGAGGCGTTCCCGGATCCGCTCGATCACAAGGACGCCTTCGAGGCCGCGCGCGAGGGCCGGCTCGGCGTCACGGTCCACGCCGGCGAGTGGGGCGGCGCGGCACAGGTGATGCGGGCGCTCGAGCTGGAACCGGATCGGATCGCCCATGGCGCGCCCGCGATCGACGACCCGATCCTCGTCCGTCACCTCATCGCCCGCGGGGTGACGCTCGACCTCTGCCCGTCGTCGAACGTCCAGGCCGGCGTCGTGACATCGCTCGAGAGCCATCCCCTGGCCCGCCTCCACCGTGCCGGCGTCTCGGTGACGCTGTCGACCGACGACTCGACGGTCTCGAACGTCTCGCTTTCGGACGAATACGAGCGGGCGCTGACCAGACTCGGGCTGTCGCTGCCCGAGCTGTGGGCGATCGACAAGCGGGCCCTGCAGGTGGCGTTCGCCGCGCAGCGGACGATCGCCGAGATCACCACGGAGCTCGACGACTGGGCCGCGCAGATCCCGGAGCTCGCGCCGGATCCTGCGGGCTAGCTTCCGCTCGCGCCGGCCTCAGCTTCCGCTCGCGCCGGGCCTCAGCTTCCGCTCGCGCCGGGCCTCAGCGGCCGCGCGACCCCACCCGCTCGAGCCGGTCGAGCGCGGCGGCCAGCTCTGCGGCATCGGCCGCGACCTCGGTCGGGCGCTGGTCCGGTGGCAGCGCGTCGAGCTGATCGCGCGTCGCGACGCCGGTCAGCATCAGCACGCTCCGGGCCCCGACGGCGCGCGCGGCCGGGATGTCGGTGACGAGGTTGTCGCCGATCATGACCGCCTCGCCGGCCGTGCCGCCCGCGCTGCGTGCCGCCTCCTCGAGGAGCAGCGGCGCCGGCTTGCCGATCGACTCGGGCGTCACCCCGGTCGTGGCCTCGAGCGCGGCCACGATGCTGCCCGCACCGGGGCGGAGGCCGCGCTCCGTGGGGTAGATCGGGTCACGGTTGGTGGCAATGAACCGCGCGCCGGCCCGGATCGCGTCCGCCGTGACGCCGAGACGGAGGTACGTCAGCTGCGGGTCGAGGCCGCACACGACCGCGTCGGGCCGGCCGGCGGCCTCGAAGCCGTCGATCCCCTCCTGGGTCGCTCGCGTGGCCGCATGGGCGGCCGTCACGATGTCGAGGCCGACGTCGCGCATCTCGCGCTCCAGCCCACCGGCACCGAACACGAGCACGCGTCGGACGCCTGGCTGGTCGCGCAGGTACAGCGCGGTCGCGCGGGCGGAGCTCACGATTCGGTCCGGATCGACCGGAGCGCCCATCGCGCCGAGCCGGGTCACGTAGTCGGCGCGGTAGTGCATCGAGTTGTTCGTCACGTACACGACGTCGTCGCCCTTCGCGACGCGCGCGGCGAGCACCTCGGCAACGCCGGGGACGGGCTCCGAGCCGCGGTAGAGGACGCCATCGAGGTCGACGAGCAGCAGCATCGCCGCCGGATCGTATCCGAGGCGGTCGGCCTACCCGGCGGGGCCCGCGCGCTTCGCGGAGGCGAGCCCGCCTATGCTGCCGGTCATGCCGCCTCGCTCCGCCGATCCGCTCGCCGCGACGGACCGCCTCCTCGTCGACGGCTCGAACCTGCTGCACGCGCTGACCCGTGACGGCGTCGGCGCGCCGCCCGCGGCGCTGATCGGCCGGCTGCGCGGCGTCGTGCCGGCGAGCGTCGGCATCGAGCTGGTCTTCGATGGACCGCCCGAGCCCGGGATGTACGGGGCCCGCGTGGCGTCGGGACTCATCGTCCGGTATGGGGATCGGCGGTCCGCCGATCAGGTCCTCGTCCACCTCGTCGACGAGGCGCGGGCCGCGGGAGGGACTCGCCGGTCGGTCGACAACGTCCTCGTCGTGACCGACGACGCGGAGCTGCGACGGCACCTCCTGAGCCGAGGCGCGCGCGTGGCCGGGACGAACTGGCTCATCGGGCGGCTCGAGCGCGGCCGGCTCGCGGCGCCGGCCACGGGCAACCCGCGTGCGCCGGCAATCGCGAACGTTTCGGCCGACAAGGACGCCGAGGCCGAGCGCCGGGGCTGGCAGGCCGGTCGCGGCGCGACGACGAAACGCGGCAATCCCCGCCGGCGGCGGCGGTCATGACGAGGGTCGAGACGCTCGTCGTCGGCGCCGGACAGGCGGGGCTCGCGGCGAGCTACCACCTCACCCGGCTCGGGCGCGAGCACCTCGTCGTCGACTCCGCGTCGATTGGCGACACGTGGCGGAGCCGGCGGTGGGACTCGTTCACGCTCGTGACGCCCACGTGGACCGTGCGACTGCCCGGGCTCGACCGCGCCCCTGGCGACCCGGACGGGTTCCTGCCGCGCGACGACATCGTCTCGATGCTCGAGGACTACGCCACGGCCTTTTCCGCGCCGGTCCGGGAAGGCGTGACCGTGACCTCGGTCGAGCGCAGCCCGACGAGCGAGCGGCTCGTCGCCCGGACGACCGACGGACCCATCGAGGCCGACAACGTCATCGTCGCGACGGGGTTCTACCGCGTCACCCGGCTGCCGGCCTTCGCGGCCGAGCTCGCGCCGGCGATCCTGCAGATCGATACGACCGAGTACCGCAACCCGGAGGCGCTGCCGCCCGGTGCGGTGCTCGTGGTGGGCAGCGCCCAGTCCGGATGCCAGATCGCGGAGGACCTCCAGCTCGCGGGCCGGCGCGTGTGGCTCAGCGTCGGGAGCGCCGGCCGGGTCCCGCGCCGGTATCGGGGCCGCGACGGCCTCCACTGGTGGAACGAGCTGGGGCGGTTCGACCTTCGCGAGGACCAGGTTCCCGACCCGCGCGGCCGCTTCGGCCCGAACCCGCACATGACCGGGGCGCGCGGGGGGCACACGATCAACCTCCACCGCTTCGCCCGCGACGGAATGCGGCTCGTCGGGCGAATCGCCGGCGGCCGTGGGACCCGGTTGTCGCTGGCGCCGGACCTTTACGAGCGGCTGACCGCCGTCGACGCGTTCGCGTCGAAGCTCACCGCACAGATCGATGCGCTCATCGCGAGTCGGGCGCTCGATGCGCCGCCGGTCGATCCCGACAACACCGACGAGCACGACGGCCTCGAAGGCTTCGAGCAGCCGCTCCTCGAGGAGCTCGACCTCGCCCGGGAGGGGATCTCGACCGTCATCTGGGCGACGGGCTTCGTGCCCGACCACTCGTGGATCCGGCTGCCGGCGTTCGACGACGGTGGCCAGCCCATCCACGATGCCGGCGTCACCCGCGAGCCAGGGCTGGCCTTCGTCGGGCTGCGATTCCAGCGCTGGGTGAAGTCCGACCTGTTCTTCGGCGTCGGCGACGATGCCCGGGTCGTCGTCGAGCGGCTCTGCGGGGTCGAGTCGGCGCCGCCCACTAGAATGCCGGCGTGAACATCCCCGACGCGATCCACGGGATCTGGCAGTCGTTCCTCGACTTCCTCGAGATGTTCGTCATCCCCGACTGGGGCGCCCTCATCGGGCTGCTGCCGATCCTGCTGCTGCTCGGCGTGATCGGGCCGCTGCTGACGCTCGTGGCGCTCGCCTGGTTCGTCTACTTCGTCCGCAAGCCGCGCGCGCCGCTCGCCGACGCGCCCGAGCCGGTCGCCGCGGCCATCGGCGCCGACGGCAAGCCCCTCTTCCCGAGCGGTGAGCCGTTCTGCTACCGGGACGGCCTCGTCTACCCGCCGGACGCCCGCCGCTGCGAGGTCTGCGGCGACGAGCTCGCCGTCCGCTGCCCGAAGTGCGGCGTCGGCCGATCGGCCGCGATCTCGACCTGCGGCAACTGCGGCCTCGTCCTCAAGGTCCGACCCCAGGTCCGCGTCGTCCGAGCCGCCCAGCCGCCGCCGGGCGGCGCCGCCGCGGCGTAGGCCGGGCGCAACCCGCCAACCAGCCCGCGCGTCTCCGAGGTCATCAGCATGGAACAGGTCGCACGAGCCCTCTTCACCGTCGGGACGATTGCGATGGCGGTCGCGTTCGCGGCCCACGTCGGCCACGCGGTGCTCCTTGCCAACGGGCGCCGGCTGGCCGCCCTGGCCACCCTCGGCGCTGCCCGGCCGGCCTGGGCCGGGGTCGTCACGGGCAGCTTTGCCGCCGGCCGCTCGACCGCGCCGATCACGCCGGACAGCGCCGCGCCGACGCCACTCGGTCGTGCCTCGCTCGTCACCGCGTCGGTCGCCGTCGCCCTCCTGCTCGGGTCGCTCGCCGTGCGCGCCTGGATCGTGGGGCGCGGGCCGTGGGGCAACATGTTCGAGTTCTCGGTCGCGTTCGGGACCTCGATCGTGACCGGCTACCTGGTGCTGCAGCGCCGCTACCCCATCCGGTCGATCGGCTTCATCCCGATCGGTGTCGCGCTGGCCCTCCTCCTCTATGCGTCGACGCTGCCGTCACGGATCGAGGACCTCGTCCCGGCGCTGCAGAACCCGCCGCTGCTCACGATCCACGTGGGGATGGCGGTCCTCTCGTACGGGATCTTTGCCACCTCGTTCGCGGCCGGGGTCGGGTACCTCATCCAGGGCCCGAACGACCGCTTCTCGTGGCTGCCGTCGCACAAGACGCTCGACGAGGTCGCCTACCGGTCGGTGATCCTCGGGTTCCCGATCTTCGCGACGATGATCATCCTCGGGTCGTGGTGGGCGTCGATCGCCTGGTCGCGCTACTGGGGCTGGGATCCGAAGGAGACGTCGGCGCTCGTGACGTGGCTCGTCTACGCCGTCTACCTCCATGCCCGCAACCAGCGGTCGTGGGCGGGCCGGCCGGCCGCGTTGCTGCTCGTCGTGGGGTTCGTGATGGTGCTCGTCACCTACTCCGGGTCGTTGTGGTTCAGCGGCCTCCACTCCTACTCCGGTCTCCAGCCGGGCAGCTGATGCGTCGGGCCGTGCGCCTCGCGCGGGTGGCCGGCCTCCTGCTCGTCCCTGCCGTCGTTGCCGGCTGCGGGTTCCTCTTCCCCTTCAGCGACGAGGAGTTCGCCCCGCCCTCGCCGCTTGCGACCTACAGGACGGGCACGGCAACGCTGACGCTCGAGGACGGTTCCCGGATCGTCCTCGACAGGATCAACGCCGGGCCCCACGTCTGGTCGTCGTTCGGAACCGAGGTCCGCTGGTTCGGCACCGACGCGGCCGACGGCTGGAACTTCAAGATCAACGGCGCGGGCATGGACACGCCCTTCCCGAGCGCCTTGGCGACGTTCGACCGCGTCGCGGGCGGCCAGCACTGGACGACGTTGTTCTCGGACGCCTGCGACCTCGACGTCGAGAAGGCGGACAAGACGGGCATCCGTGGCACGGCCTCGTGCGAGGGCCTCCGCTGGGTCGACGCCCTCGACGGCTATTCGATGGGCCTCAACACGCCAAGCCCGGTCGAGGGCCAGCCCCGCTTCGACGTGACGGTCACCTTCGAGGCGTCGCCCTAGCGCTCGGGCGGCCGACGACCCAGGTCGACAGAGCGGCGATCGGACGGTCCGGGTCATCCAGCCATCCGGGAACCGATCGCCCGTCCACAGGCAATGCGGCACGCAGCATCGCCAGGTGCTGGCCGATCCGCCGACGGTTGGTCGCGGTCAGCTCGACGATGACCCAGGGCGAGACGGTTGCGGGCCGCCAGCCGAACTCGGCGACGACCCGCGAGGCCAAGCGACGTTTTCGGTCGACCGAGCCGACCAGCTCGTTGACGTCGACGATGAGGGTCTTCAGCTCGATGAGGCACAAGGCTCGCCGCGCCGGGTGCCACGCGAGAAGGTCAATGACGCCGCGCTCGCCATAGATCGAGAACGAGACCTCGGGTCGCGTCACCCATGCAGGCCGCCCGAGAAACCAGCGTGCGACCGACTCGTGCAGCGCCGAGTGCCGAGCCCCGAGGAGGCGATCGAGCTCCCCGCCCCGCCATCGGGGCACCAAGCCGACTCGAATGTCGAGTGGCTTCGCGGTTGCTCGCAGAGCGTCGACTGACAGCGTCCCGATGTGACCCCGCTCGGCCCGGGACACCGTGCTCTGGGAGACGCCAGCCAGCCCGGCCAGCGTGTGCTGGGTCATGCCTCGTCGCCGCCTCACGGCCCGCAACGCGGCTCCGACCCTCTGGTCGTCCATCCTCGGAGGGTGGCACGCGCCGCTTCACGACCGCGCAATACGACCTTCACTTCGACTCATCCAGTCACGGGCGGACTCGAGGATCGGGTTCGGACGGCCAAGACGCCAATCGCTCGGCACGGCGGAGGGCTGTCCGAGCACCAACGCCCGCCTCGCGCGCGTGGGCCGGGCGGCTCAGGCTCCTCGAAGGCGGCTGGAGGGCCGCCGACGCGAGCTTTCAGTCCGCTGATGACTAGACGAGCGCGAAGTCCCGTCGGCGGGCGGCCGAAGAACCGAACACACGTTCGCTATGCTGCGGGCGTTGACCGCTGGTGGACGGGCCGTGGGCAAGCCGGCCCGCGACGGTGGAGAAGTCGAGCCGGCGCGTGGACAACCCCGACACGGGTGTGGAACGGTCGTGAACTAGATGTAGCGTTGCAGTTATGCGACCGACCACAACATCTTGTGGTTTGGCCTTGACTGGCCCCCGTGGTGGGCGTAATGTGCGCAAGTCGTCAGTGTGATCGGAGGCCCGCCCAGGCCCGCTGCCACGACCCGGAATCGCCGGCCACCGGGCAGCCCGAGAGCGGCCCGCGGCTCGTCGAAACCGATCGAACTGGCAGCTACGACTAGGGCAGCGGCAGGTGGCGAGGGAGCCATCCGCCCGGGCCGAGGGACCAGGCAGGAGGAACAGAGCGCGATGGCCCGAGCGACCCGAGAGAGCGTGCCGGTCATGGATGAGAAGGCCCAGAAGGCGAGTGGCCGGAGCTCGGGTTCAGGTGCTCCATCGGGTTCCGCGGGTTCCGCGGACGCGGCCCGCCGTGCGACGCGGAAGGACACACGGAAGCTGACCGGTCCGTGGGGCGCCAGCTTCGACGGCAAGGGCACGACCGGACTGACGTTCCCCCGTCGCTGGACCCGCGCGGACGTCCATCCCTACGACGAGATCGAGTGGGAGACCCGGACCGCCAGCATCGGCAACGAGTCCGGCAAGACTGTCTTCGAGCAGAAGGACGTCGAGGTTCCGAAGTTCTGGTCGCAGCTGGCGACGAACGTCGTCGTCAGCAAGTACTTCCGCGGCCACGTCGGGACGCCGGAGCGGGAGCGGAGCGTCCGCCAGCTCATCGACCGCGTCGTCAACACGATCGCGGCCTGGGCCGAGACCCAGCGCTGCTTCGCCTCGGACGAGGACCTCAAGGCGTTCCGGGACGAGCTGACCCACCTCCTCGTCCACCAGAAGATGGCCTTCAACTCGCCGGTCTGGTTCAACGTCGGGATCGAGCCGAAGCCGCAGTGCTCGGCCTGCTTCATCAACTCGGTCCAGGACAACATGAGCTCGATCATGGACCTCGCCAAGACCGAGGCCATGCTCTTCAAGTTCGGCTCGGGTGCCGGCAGCAACCTGAGCACGATCCGGTCGAGCAAGGAGAAGATGTCGGGCGGCGGAACCGCCTCGGGCCCGGTCAGCTTCATGAAGGGCTACGACGCCTTCGCCGGCGTCGTGAAGTCGGGCGGCAAGACCCGCCGCGCGGCCAAGATGGTCATCCTCGACGCCGGCCACCCGGACGTCATGGAGTTCATCGACTCGAAGCTCAACGAGGAGAAGAAGGCGTGGGCCCTCATCGAGCAGGGCTACGATCCCTCCTTCACCGGCGAGGCCTACGGCAGCGTCTTCTTCCAGAACGCGAACCACAGCGTCCGGGTCACCGACGACTTCATGCGCGCCGTCGTCGACGACAAGGACTGGACGACCCATGCCGTCGTCGCGCCGCACGAGCCCATGGCCACCTACAAGGCGAAGGAGATCTTCCGGCGGATGGCCGAGGCCGCCCACGTTTGCGGCGATCCCGGCATCCAGTACGACACGACCGTCAACGACTGGCACACCTCGGCGAACACGGACCGGATCTACGCCTCCAACCCGTGCTCCGAGTACATGTTCCTCAACGACACCGCCTGCAACCTCGCCTCACTGAACCTCATGAAGTTCGTCCGCGAGGACGGCGAGTTCGACGTCGAGGCCTACCGCTACGCGGCGCGGCTGACCATCACGGCCCAGGAGATCCTCGTCGACAACGCGTCCTACCCGACGCCGAAGATCGAGGAGAACTCCCACAAGTTCAGGCCGCTCGGTCTCGGCTACGCCAACCTCGGCGCGCTGCTGATGAGCCGCGGCCTGGCGTACGACTCGGACGAGGGCCGCAACTTCGCCGCTGCCCTGACGGCGATCATGCACGGCGAGGCCTACCGCCAGTCGGCCGTCGTCGCCCGCGACCACGGCGGCCCGTTCATCGAGTACCGCAAGAACGAGGCGCCGTTCCTCCGGGTCATCGGCAAGCACCGTGACGCCGCCTACCGGATCCCGCCGGAGGGCGTCCCGGCGGATGTCCTCGATGCCGCCCGGGCCGTCTTCGACGAGGCGCTCGAGCTCGGCCGCGAGCACGGCTACCGGAATGCCCAGGTAACCGTCCTCGCCCCGACCGGGACGATCGCCTTCATGATGGATTGCGACACGACCGGGGTCGAGCCGGACATCGCCCTCATCAAGTACAAGAAGCTCGTCGGCGAGGGCTTCCTCAAGATCGTCAACCAGACGGTCCCGGCCGCCCTCCGCAAGCTCGGCTACACCGCCGACCAGGTCGACGAGATCCTGACCTACGTCAACGACCGGGAGACGATCGAAGGCGCCCCCCACGTCAAGCCCGAGCACCTGCCGGTCTTCGACTGCGCCTTCAAGCCGGTCAACGGCGAGCGGTCCATCCACTACATGGGCCACGTCCGGATGATGGGTGCCATCCAGCCCTTCCTCTCCGGCGCGATCAGCAAGACCGTCAACATGCCCGAGGCCGCGACCGTCGAGGAGATCGAGCAGGTCTACCTCGAGGGCTGGAAGCTCGGCCTCAAGGCGATCGCGATCTACCGCGACGGCAGCAAGCGGTCGCAGCCGCTCTCGACCGGCAAGAAGAAGGACGGCGACGTCGCCGTCGAGCCGGCCGAGATCGCCGCCCTCCGCAAGCAGCTCGCCACGGCCCAGGCCGAGGCCGGCAAGCCGCACCGCCGCCGCCTCCCCGGGGAGCGGACCGCGGTCACCCACAAGTTCGACATCGCCGGCCACGAGGGCTACATCACCGTCGGGCTCTACCCGGACGGCCAGCCCGGCGAGATCTTCCTGAAGATGGCCAAGGAGGGCTCGACCGTGTCGGGCCTCATGGACTCCTTCGCGACGACCGTCTCGGTCGCCCTCCAGTACGGGGTGCCGCTCCGCGACCTCGTCAACAAGTTCGCCCACGTCCGGTTCGAGCCGTCGGGCTTCACCGGCAACCAGGAGATCCCGATCGCGAAGTCGATCGTCGACTACATCTTCCGCTGGCTCGGCTCGCGCTTCCTCTCGGCCGAGGACAGGGCGATGCTGGGACTCATCGATCGCTCGGCGATCGTCGCCGATGCGCCGCATGCGCCTGCGCTGGGCGGCAGCCTCTCGGGGCCCGTGAGCTCCTCCCCCGCGGTCACCGATGCTGCCGCCCTTGCGCCCCAGGCCGAGGAAGGAATCAGTGCGATCGACGAATCCGTCGACGCCTCCGATGCGCCCGAAACCAAGGCGATCGAAGCCGCCAGGCCGTCGGCCGATGCGCCCAAGGCCACCGCCGTCGCCACCGGCACGACCGCCAGTCGCGCCGGCGACGAGCTGACGGTGCTCGCCAAGAACGGCCATGCCAATGGCCACTCGACCGGGACCAATGGCGCAACGAAGGCGCTGACCCTCTCACTTGGCACGACGAACGTCGCGTTCAAGATCCAGGAGGATGCGCCGAGCTGCGCCGAGTGCGGCTCGATCATGGTTCGCAACGGGTCCTGCTACAAGTGCTTGAACTGCGGCTCGACCAGCGGTTGTAGCTGACGGCGAGCCGCCTCGAATCGAGGGCTTCGGGTCGTTGCAGAGGGTCGGGGAGAGGGTCGCGCGAGGGATGGTCGGGGCGACATCGGCGGCGATGTCGGACCTCGCGCGATTTTGGGACTCCACATCGCTTGACAATGTGTCTACACTGCCGCGCGTGATGCGGATTCGATCATCGGCCGCGCACCTGAATCCGAGGTCCCGTTGGACAGAGATCTCCACACTTTCGGAAGGGAGGTGATGGACAGAATGGCGACCAAGAAGAAGGCTGCGAAGAAGACGGCGAAGAAGAAGTAGTCGCCTTTTCGGCGGCTCTTTTGTTTTCAGCCGCACTCCGCCAGGCGAAGGCCTGACTGTCCCGCCAGAGACGCACGGCCACCGGCCGAGCCCCCGATTGCGAGGACGCCTCAGCCTTGCGGAGTGCGGCTCCTTTGTGCCCGCCGTCTTGTCATCATCGCCGTACCGCTTGGACCTGCTCGAGCGTTCGCCGCCCCTGGGCCATGTGGAACCGGTCGTGGCCGGCGATGAGGCGGAAGGTCAGCTCGTAGCTCTCGGGGCCGCGTTCCGAGTGGATGCCGTAGCGCGACCGCTCCGACATCGGCGTGCGCCGCCAGAGGGCGAGGTTCGCCGAACGTAGCGTCGAGAACACCGCGAACAGCTCGTCCGGGTCGGCCTCGCGGTGGCGAAGACGGGACGCCCACAGGTCCTGGTCGTAGCCGGGAATCGGCGGCGTGTCGTGGGCAAGGATCCAGCGGTAGCGGCCGCTCGCGACGAGCTCCGCGT
>DATBKB010000085.1:0-7205 GCA_036556145.1 Candidatus Limnocylindrales bacterium
CGATCGAGCGGCGTGCCCGCGTCGACGTCGCCCGTATCGCCGAGCTCGAGCGAACGACGGACCACGACGTCATCGCGTTCGTCACGCAGGTCGCCGAGAGCGTCGGCGCCGAGGGCCGCTACCTCCACCTCGGCCTCACGAGCAGCGACGTCGTCGACACGGCGCTCGCGCTCCAGCTCCAGGCGGCGGGCCGGATCCTGCTTCGCGACGCGGATCGGCTCGTCACTGCGCTCGTCGCCCGCGCCCGAGCCGAGGCGGGCACCGTGATGATGGGCCGGACCCACTCGGTCCACGCCGAGCCGACGACGCTCGGCCACAAGCTCGCCGGCTGGGCGTTCGAGGCCGATCGGGGCCGGGTCAGGCTTGCCGCGGCGCTCGACGACGTCGCGACCGGCAAGATCTCGGGTCCCGTCGGGACGTACAGCCATCTCGGCCCGGACGTCGAGGCGGAGGTCCTCGCCGACCTCGGCCTGCGGGCCGACCCGGCCAGCTCGCAGATCGTCCAGCGCGATCGCCACGCGGCCTTGCTCGCCGCGATGGCCGTCGTCGTCGGCTCCCTGGAGCGCTTCGCGACCGAGATCCGCAACCTCCAGCACACCGAGATCGGCGAGCTCCAGGAGCCGTTCAAGGCCGGCCAGAAGGGCTCGTCGGCGATGCCGCACAAGCGCAACCCGATTCTTTCGGAGCGGATCGCCGGCCTGGCGCGTCTGCTCCGCGGCTACGCCCACACGGCGCTCGAGAACCAGCCGCTCTGGCACGAGCGCGACATCAGCCACTCGTCCGCCGAGCGCGTCATCCTGCCCGGCGCGACGACGATCCTCGACTACGCGCTCGTGAAGATGACCGCGCTCGTCGAGGGCCTCCTCGTCCGCGGCGAGCGGATGCGCGAGAACATCGAGCGCGGCCTGGGCCTCCATGCAAGCAGCCGGGTGCTGACGGCGCTCGTCGAGGACGCGGGCCTGTCACGTGAGGACGCGTACGCGATCGTCCAGCGCGCCGCCCTTCGCGCGGCCGACGAGCGGTGCCCGTTGCGCGACCTCCTGGCGGTCGATCCCGTCGTCGCCCGCAAGCTGAGCCTCGAGAAGCTCGACGCGTGCTTCGACGAAAAGGCCTTCCTCCGCCACGTGCCCGACGTCATCGCCCGACTCGACGCGCTGGCGAAGGAGCCGGCGAGGGCCGCCCGATGACCGCGTCGACGTTCGTCCGCTCCGGCAAGGTCCGCGACCTCTACGCGATCGGCGCCGACCGGCTGCTCATGGTCGCCTCGGACCGGATCAGCGCGTTCGATGTCGTCCTGCCGACGCCGATCCCGGACAAGGGCCGCGTGCTGACCGGCCTGTCGCGGTTCTGGTTCGACGAGACGGCCGGGATCGTCGCCAACCACCTGCTCGCCACCGACCTCGACGACGTCGACCCGATCGACTGGCCGCGCACCGCGGACGGCGAGCGGATGCCGGCCGGCGAGCTGCGCGGCCGGGTCATGGTCTGCCAGCGCGTCGACGTCCTGCCCGTCGAGGTCATCGTCCGCGGCTACCTCGCCGGGTCGGGCTGGAAGGACTACCGGGCGACCGGGGAGATCGCCGGCATCCGGTTGCCGGCCGGATTGCGCGAGGGCGACCGGCTGCCCGAGCCGATCCTCACGCCGTCGACGAAGGCAGACCTCGGGCAGCACGACCAGACGATCACGTTCGATCGGATGGTGGCGATGATCGGCGGCCCGCTCGCCGAGCGGCTGCGCGGCGTGGCCATTCGGCTCTACCGCGCGGCCGCCGCCACGTGCGAGCCGGCCGGGATCATCCTCGCCGACACGAAGTTCGAGTTCGGCGTCTGGCCGGGTCCGCACGACCTGGTTCTCGTCGACGAGGTGCTGACGCCCGACTCGTCCCGGTTCTGGGATGCCGCGACGTGGGCTCCTGGCGGTCCCCAGCCGAGCTACGACAAGCAGTACGTCCGCGACTGGCTCGAGGCGCAGCCGTGGGACAAGCGCGATCCGGGGCCGGAGCTGCCGGCCGATGTCGTTGCCGGCACGCGGGCCCGCTACGTCGAGGCCTTCGAGCGGATCACCGGCGCGAGCTTCGAGCGCTATCTCGAGGAGGATGCAATCGCCCGATGAGCAGATTCCGATTCGCCGTCAACGTCACCCCGAAGCCCGGCATCCTCGATCCCCAGGGTCGCGCCGTCGAATCGAGCCTCGGCCATCTCGGGATCGCCGGCGTGTCGGAGGTCCGCGTCGGTCGTCGGGTCGAGCTGACCGTCGAGGCGGCCGACGAGCGCGAGGCGCGGGCGATCGTCGAGCGGCTCGCGACGGAGCTGCTGTCGAACCCGCTCATCGAGGCCTGGACGCTCGACGAGCTCGAAGGCGCGCTCGCCCGATGACGGTCCGCATCGGCGTCGTCATCTTCCCGGGCAGCAACCGGGACATCGACGCGGTCAACGCGCTCGAGGTCGCCGGCGCCGAGCCCGTGCGGCTGTGGCACGAGCAGGCGTCGCTCGAGGGTGTCGCCGGGGTCCTGCTGCCGGGCGGTTTCGCCTACGGCGACTACCTGCGGGCCGGGGTCATCGCCCGGTTCAGCCCGGTCATGCGGTCGGTCTCGGCCTTCGCCGCGGAAGGCGGCCTCGTGCTCGGCATCTGCAACGGCTTCCAGGTGCTCGCGGAGGCGGGACTCGTGCCGGGGGCGCTGCTGCGCAATCGCGGGTTGCGGTTCGTCGCCCGGCGGATCGCGATCCTGCCGGAGCGCCTCGACACGCCGTTCACGCATCTCGTGGGTGAGCGGCGGCCGCTGCGCATGCCGGTCGCCCACGGCGAGGGCTGCTACTTCGCCGACGACGCGACGCTCGATGCGCTCGAGCGCGACGGGCAAGTGCTGTTTCGCTATGCCGCGCTCGACGGGACGCCGGCCACGAGCGCGACCGACCCGGCGAACCCCAACGGCTCGCTCCGTGGCATCGCCGGCGTGACGAACGCGGCCGGCAACGTCGCCGGCCTCATGCCGCACCCGGAGACCGCGGTCGAGTCCGTCCTCGGCTCCGACGACGGGCTGGCGATCATCCGGTCGTTCGTCGACAGCGCCGGGCGGAGAGCAGGCCGGAGGACGCCCGTGCCCGAGCGCGTGCCGGTGGAGGCCGGCGCGAGATGACGATCGCCGAGCGCGTTCGGCCCGACGTCCCGCTCCATCGCCGCCTCGGCGTCACCGACGACGAGCTCGACGCGATTCGCGATCGCCTCGGTCGCGATCCGAACGACCTCGAGCTCGCGATGTTCAGCGTCATGTGGAGCGAGCACTGCTCGTACAAGAGCTCGCGGCCGCTGCTGCGGACGCTGCCGACGACCGGCGAGGGCGTCATCGCCGGACCGGGCGAGAACGCGGGCGTCATCTCGATCGGCGACGGGCTCGCGGTGGCGTTCAAGATCGAGTCCCACAACCATCCATCGGCGGTCGAGCCATACCAGGGCGCCGCGACCGGCGTGGGCGGGATCCTGCGCGACATCTTCACGATGGGCGCGCGTCCCGTTGCGGTGCTCGACGCGCTGCGGTTCGGCGATCCGTCCGAGCCGCGGACGCGCCATCTGGTCGATGGCGTGGTCAGAGGGGTGGGCGGCTACGGCAACTGCGTCGGCGTGCCGACGGTCGGCGGCGAGCTGGTCTTCGACCGCTCGTACGGCGGCAACCCGCTCGTCAACGTCATGGCGATCGGGCTCCTCGAGGAGCGGCACCTCACGCGCGCGGCGGCGCCCGGCCCGGGCAACCTCGTCGTGCTGTTCGGCTCGGCGACGGGTCGCGACGGCATCGGCGGGGCGTCCGTGCTCGCGAGTGCGACGTTCGGCGACCAGGAGATGTCGAAGCGGCCGTCGGTCCAGGTTGGCGACCCGTTCGCGGAGAAGCTCCTGATCGAGGCCTCGCTCGAGCTCATCGCGCGCGGGCTCGTCGAGGGACTCCAGGACCTGGGCGCCGGCGGCATCACATGCGCGACGTCCGAGACCGCCGATCGCGCCGGCACGGGGATCCGCGTCGACCTGGACGCGGTGCCGCGGCGCGAGCCGGGCATGGAGCCGTTCGAGGTGATGATCTCGGAGTCGCAGGAGCGGATGCTCGCGATCGTCCGCCCCGACCGCCTGGACGCCGTGACCGAAGTCTCCGCCCGCTGGGGCCTGCCGAGCGCGGTCATCGGCCGCGTCACCGACGACGGCGACATCACGATCGTCGCGGGCGGCTTGCTCACCGGCCGCGAGATCGCGCGGATCCCGGCGGCGGCGCTCACGAGCGACGCGATCGTCCACCACCGGATCGCAACGCCGCCAGCGCGCGTTCGCCGCGCACCGGCTCCCGGCGCCCCGGCGACGCCGACCGACGCGCTGCCGGAGCGGGGGATGGACCCGGGCGCCGTGCTCCTCGCGCTGCTCGGGAGCGCGAACCTCGCCAGCCGCCACCCGGTCTTCGAGCAGTACGACTGGCACGTGCAGGCCAACACCGTGGCCGGCCCGGGTCGCGGCGCGGCGATGGTCCGGATCAAGGGCACGACGAAGGCCCTCGTCGCCACGACCGACGCGAACCAGGCCGTCGGCGCGCTCGATCCGTGGCTCGGCGCCGCGATGAGCGTCGCCGAGGCGACCCGCAACGTGTCGATCACGGGCGCGCGGCCGCTCGGGGTGACGAACTGCCTGAACTTCGGCGACCCCACCCGGCCCGAGGCCTTCTGGCAGCTGTCCGAGGCGGTCCGCGGGCTCGGCGACGCCTGCCGGACGCTCGGCCTGCCGATCACCGGGGGCAACGTCTCGCTCTACAACGAGTCGCCGTCCGGGGCGATCGCGCCGACGCCGGAGATCGGCGTCGTCGGCCTGCTCGAGGACGTGTCGAAGCGGGTCGGACCGGCCTTCCTCATGGCCGGTGACTCGGTCCTGCTCATCGGGCAGTCCGGGCCTGGCCTCGCCGGCAGCGCCTACGCGGAGCTCGCGGGCGTCGCGCCCGAGGACGGGCCGCCGAACCTCGATTTGGACCGCGAGCGGCGGCTGCAAGCCTTCGTCCGCGATGCCGTAGATCGACGCCTCCTCTCGTCCGCGCAGGACGTCTCAAGCGGCGGTCTCGCCGTCGCGATCGCCGAGGCGGCGATCTGGGCCGATGACGGGCACGGCCTGGGCGCCTCGCTGCGCCTCCCCGTCAGCGCCTCGCCCGCCGTCGAGCTGTTCGGCGAGAGCCCCTCGCGCGTGGTCGTCTCCTGCCGCCCGGACGACACGCGCGCCCTCGACGCCCTCGCGCGCGACCACGGCCTGCCGATCGCGTACCTCGGGACCGTCGGCGGCGAGCGCCTGACGATCGAGCTCGCGAACGCCGGATCGACCGGCGCCGCCGAGGAGCGTGGCGGGCGCGTGGCCGACGCCCTCGACGTCGCGGTCGCCGACCTGCGGCACGCCTGGGACAGCGGCCTGTCGCGCGCGCTCGGCTGGGAGAGCGCCTGATGTGCGGCGTCTTCGGAGCGGTCCTCCCGCCCGGCAGCGGGACGGACGCCGCCGCGGTGGCGGCGCTCGGGCTCTTCGCGCTCCAGCACCGGGGCCAGGAATCGGCCGGGCTGGCGGTCAGCGATGGCGAGCAGCTGATGGTCTACAAGGACCTCGGGATGATCGGTTCGGTCCTCGACGAGCGCCGCCTGCCGAGCCTTCGCGGCGACCTTGCGATCGCCCACTGCCGCTATTCGACGACCGGGTCGACGATCTGGGAGAACGCCCAGCCGACGTTCCGCCTCGGCCCGCGGCGGGCGATCGCGATCGGCCACAACGGCAACCTCGTCAACACCCGCGAGCTGCTCGCCGATCTGCCCGGCGGGCGGGGACGCCTGTCGGGGTCGACCGACACCGAGCTCCTCACGACGATGCTCGCGGACGAGCCGGCGACCGACACGGTCGATGCGCTCCGCCGCGTCCTGCCGCGCGTCCGTGGCGCCTTCACGCTCGTGATCCTCGACGAGAAGCGCGTCATCGGCGTCCGCGACCCGCACGGGTTCAGGCCGCTCGTGCTCGGCCGCCTGCCGACCGGCGAACGACCCGTCGGCGCGAATGCGGACGGCGGGTTCTGGGTCGGCCAGCCGGCGAGCGGCTGGGTCCTCGCCTCGGAGACCGCGGGCCTCGACATCGTCGGCGCCGAGTTCGTCCGCGACGTCGACCCCGGCGAGATCGTCGTCCTCGAGCACGGCCGCGATCCCGTTTCGGTCCGCTTCGCCGAGGCGTCGCCCGCGCTCTGCGTCTTCGAGCTCATCTACTTCGCCCGCCCCGATTCGTACATGGAGGGGCGCAACCTCTACGAGGCCCGACGGCGGATGGGCGTCCAGCTCGCCCGCGAGCACCCGGCCGACGCCGACCTCGTCATGCCGGTGCCCGACACGGGCGCACCCGCCGCGGCAGGCTTCGCGGAAGGCTCGGGGCTGCCGTACCGCGAGGGCCTCGTCCGCAACCGCTACACCGGGCGGACGTTCATCCAGCCGTCCCAGACGATGCGCCAGCGCGGCGTGACGATCAAGCTCAACCCGCTGCGCGAGGTCGTCCGCGACAGGCGGCTGACCGTCGTCGACGACTCGATCGTCCGCGGCACGACGACGAAGCAGATCGTGGCGCTGCTTCGACGAGCGGGCGCGCGCGAGGTCCACGTCCGGATCTCGGCGCCGCCGATCTTCCATCCGTGCTTCTACGGCATCGACACGCAGGTCGAGACCGAGCTCATCGCGTCGACGCATTCCGAGGAGGAGATCCGCGACTTCATCGGCGCGGATTCGCTCGGGTACCTGTCGATCCGCGGGGTCCTCGCGGCGCTCGAGCTGCCGTACGAGCGGTTCTGCTTCGCCTGCTTCGACGGCCATTACCCGGAGCCGGTGCCGTACGACGCGGCCAGCCGCAAGTTCATGCTGGAAGAACCTCTTGCCGTCCGCTGAGCGCGCCGCGTACGCGCGAGCGGGTGTCGATGTCGATGCCGGGGACGAGGCGGTGCGGCTCATGCGAGCCGCCGTCGAGTCGACGCATGGACCGGGCGTCATCGGCGGGCTCGGCGGCTTCGCCGCGGCGGTCGCGATGCCGGCCGGCTATCGCGAGCCGGTGCTCGTCAGCTCGACCGACGGCGTCGGCACGAAGACCGCGATCGCCAGCGCCCTCGGCCGGTTCGACAGCATCGGCCGCGATCTCGTCGCGATGTGCGCCGACGACGTCGTCTGCGCCGGCGCGC
>DATBKB010000086.1:0-26499 GCA_036556145.1 Candidatus Limnocylindrales bacterium
GAGGAAGAGCGCCTCGGCACGCTCAAGTCCGGCAAGGAGGCCGAGGTCTTCCTCGTCGAGCGACGCTCGGCCACCGGGTCGTGCCTGCTCGCCGAGAAGCGCTACCGGCCGCGCCACCCCGGCAAGGGCGAGCTGCGCGAGGAGGGCTTCTCGAAGGGCACGATCTACCACAACGACTCGGTCTACCGGACGGGCTGGCACCTCAAGGCCCGCGACGCGCGGGCCGTTGCGAAGAGCACCCGCCACGGCGAGGAGGTGCTCGCCCGGATGTGGCCCCAGAACGAGCTCGAGATGCTGCGTCGGGCGTGGCAGGCGGGTGTCTCGGTGCCCTACCCGGTCGACCTCACGGACGACGGCCTGCTGATGGAGTACATCGGCGACGCCTCGCAGGCGGCGCCGCGGCTCGTCGCGGCGCGGCTGTCCCGCGACGAGCTCGCCGGCGCGTGGCGGCAGCTCGTCGACAACCTCGTGCGGTTGGCCCGCGCCCGCGTGGTTCACGCCGACCTGTCGGTCTACAACCTGTTGTGGTGGCAGGGCCGGCTCATCGTCATCGACTTCCCGCAGGCGGTCGATGCGGTGACGAATGCCACGGCACTCGACCTGCTCCACCGGGACGTCGTCAACGTCGCGACGTGGTTCGGCAGGCACGGCGTCACGGCCGATGCCGAGAGGGTGTTCGGGCGGCTCGTCTCCGAGCTCTACCGAGCCGGCTGAGGCGGGTCAGGCGGGGACGGCGATCGCCGGCAGGCCGAACCCGTCGTGCGCGAGCTCCACGCAGGCGACGCGGCAACCGCGGGCATCACGCCCGGCGAATCGGCCGAAATGGAACCAGGTCGCCGGCTCGGAGGCGGTCGAGTGCTCGAGGCGGCAGCCGCACGCTGCGCACGTGACGGGCGCGCCCTGACCGTCGCGGACGGACCGGAAGGTCGATCGGTTGGATTCGCTCGGATGCATCATCGACGGGCCTCTCGCGGGGAACAGCGGCACGTCCCCCACCACGAGCAGCCTAGGCCTCGGTTCACCGCGGTTCGACGGCGGCGAGGGACCGCCAAGGTTGCGATCCGGTTACGGCGCCCGAGAGTCGCGCCTCAATGATCCAGGATGATCTCGATGTCCAGCTCGTCGGCGGCCGATGCCTGCACGACCCGGTACGACTGCTCGCCCGAGGTGAGCATCTCGTGGTCGACCGCCACGAGCGCCGCGATCACGGCACCTGCCGGGGCGTCGGTCCGCCTCCTCGCGTCACGCCACGCCGTTCGGCACGTCGAGCCCGCGTCGGACGCGGGACCGCCGTGCAAACGCGAGACATGCGACGGCCGCCCCGAACAGGCCGGCAAGGACGGCCGCCTCGATCATGTCATCCGACCACGCCGTTCCCTTGCCGAAGCCTGTGGACGCGAGCGCGAGCCAGAGGATGCTCAGCACCAGACCGCAGAGCCCGACGACAACCGCCAGGCGTTGGCCGCCGGTGCCGCCCCTGAGGGCGCCCAGGGTCCCCAACCCCGTCACGATCGCCGCTGGCAGTGACAGCACGTTGGGATCGCCCACGATCGAGGGGCTGACGATGATCACGACAGCCGCCAGCGCCAGAAGAGAGGCTGCGAGCCATTCGACGCGGCGGGCCATCACGGCCCTGCGAGTGTGCGCCCGCCGTCAAGTCGACGGGCATGTGGCTCGAGGGCCGGGTGGGGATCGAACCCACGACACGAGGATTAAAAGTCCCCTGCTCTACCGCTGAGCTACCGGCCCGCCGGGGACGGTAACACGTCGCGACGGCGCCTCCGGGGCGGTGCCGGGCGCGCCTGCCGTCGGGCGTCCGCCAGCCGACGGTTGGCACTGGCGGCGGTGCGGTGGGCGCCCATGATTGAAGGTCGGGGTGCGGTCGCACTGGCTCCAACGTCGGTCTCGGCGGCCACGCCGCCGCCGAGGTCACGGCTCCGGAGGACATCTGGCGCTAGCGCGCCGGCGGGCAACGGCCGGGGGTCACGGACCGCTATCGTGAGCCGCATGAGGGTCCTTACCGCGCTCCTGCTCCTCGTCCTCGCGGCGTGCCAGCCGGCGGCCACGACGCCGTCCCCGACCGCCGCACCATCGCCGACCGCCGCGGCTGCCTCGGACGCGCCCGAGGGTTGGGATTGCGACCTGCCCGACCACCTCGCGGCCACGACCGACCGTGCCCAGATCCACGACGTCCGCATCGGGCCCCGTGGCTCCGGCCCGACCGGCTACGACCGGATCGTGTTCGAGTTCGAGGGCGACGGCATCCCGGAGGTCGACCTGCGCGAGGGCACGCCGCCCTTCACCCAGGATCCGAGCGGGTTGCCGCTCGAGGTCGCCGGCACCGCCTGGCTCGTGCTGGTCCTCCATGGCGGCACCGCCGTGACGCCCGAAGGAGAGCAGACCTACGACGGCCCGACGGAGTTCGCCGTCAACTTCCCGGCCGTCCTCGAGATGAAGCAGGCGGGCGACTTCGAGGCCGTGAGCGAGTGGGTGATCGGGCTGCGCGTGCCGGCCTGCCACGCGCTGTCCGTCCGCGAGAGCCCGACCCGACTCCTCGTCGACGTCCAGCACCCGCAGGGATAGCTGCCGGCGGGGCCAGCTGCTGGCGGGGCCAGCTGCTGGCGGGCTAGCCGGCGCCGTAGACCTCGGGGTTGACCGGGGTCGGGAGGCGCTCGCCGCGCACCCCGGCCAGCAGGTTCTTCGCCGCCATCTCGGCCATCTTGCCGCGCGTCGCCCGCGAGGCCGACGCGATGTGCGGCACGATCAGGCAGTTGTCGAGCCCGACGAGCGGGTGCGAGAGCGGGATCGGCTCCGGGTCCGTCACGTCGAGCGCGGCCCCGGCGATGACGCCGGCGCTCAGCGCGTCGGCCAGCGCCTCGCCGTCGACGACGGGACCGCGCGAGGTGTTGACGAGGATCGCGGTTCGCTTCATCTGCCGGAGCGTCTCGGCGTTGATGAGGTGGCGAGTCTCGGGCGTGAGGTTGACGTGGAGCGAGACGAAGTCGCTGCGAGCCAGGAGGTGATCGAGCGTCAGGTACTGGGCGCGCAGGGGCGCGGTGACCTCATCGGGCAGAGGCGTGACGTCGTGGTACAGGATGCCCATCCCGAAGCCAAGCGCCCGCCGGGCGACGGCCTGGCCGATCCGCCCGAACCCCACGATCCCGATCGTCGCCCCGTGCACGTCCGGCCCGAGGAGCAGCATCGGCCCCCAGGTCTTCCAGTTCCCGTCGCGGACGTAGCGGTCGCCCTCGGGTAGCCGCCGCGCTGCGGCCATGAGCAAGGCGAACGCGAGATCGGCTGTCGTTTCCGTCAGCACGCCCGGCGTGTTGCCGACCGGGATGCCGCGTCGCGTGCACTCGTCGACGTCGACGTTGTCGAAGCCGACGGCGTAGTTCGAGACGACCTTCAGCTGCGGTCCGGCGCGATCCAGGAACTCGGCGTCGACCCGATCGGTGAGGAGCGTCAGGACGCCGTCACAGCCCTCGATCGCATCGAGCAGCAAGTCGCGCGGCGGCGGGAGCTCGCCCGGCCAGACGGTCGCGTCGGTGGCGGACGTGATGAGATCGAGGCCGTCGGCCGGGATCTCGCGCGCGACGAAGACCTGGGGTCGGTCGGCCACGAGCGGACGTCAGGCCGGCGCGGGAGCGCGCTCGCGGACGAACGACTCGATCCGCCCGAGTGCCTCGGCCAGGTTCTCCCGCGAGTTCGCGTACGAGATCCGGATGTGGTTCACGCCCACGTGGCCGAAGGCCGTCCCGGCGAGGACGCAGACGCCCGCGTCGTGGAGCAGCCGATCGGCCAGCTCCGCGCCCTTGAGCCCCGTGCCGGAGATCTCCGGGAACACGTAGAAGGCGCCCTGGGGCTTGTGGCACCGGACGCCGGGGATGCGGTTCAACCCATCGACGACGAGGTCGCGACGGACGCAGAACTCGGCGACCATGGCGTCGACGTCGTCCTGGGGCCCGCGGAGTGCCTCGACGGCGCCGACCTGGGCGAACGCCGTGGCGCCGCTGATCGTGTTGATGATCAGCGTGCCGTACGCCTTGACGAGCGGCGGCGGCACGATCGCGTAACCGAGACGCCAGCCGGTCATCGCGTACGTCTTCGAGAACCCGTCCAGGACGACCGTCCGCTCGGCCAGGCCGGGCAGCGACGCGATCGAGACGTGGCGCGCGCCGTCGTACAGGATCCGCGCGTAGATCTCGTCGGCGAGGACGACGAGGTCGTGCCGGAGCGCCAGCTCGGCGATTCGCTCGATGTCCTTCGGGGTCAGGACGCCGCCGGTCGGGTTGGCCGGTGAATTGATCACGAGCATCCGCGTCCGCGGCGTGATCAGCGCGGCGAGCTCGTCGACATCGAGCCGGAAGTCGTTCTCCATCCGGATCGGGATCGGGACCGGCGTGCCACCGACGAAGCGGGTCAACGACTCGTAGATGGGGTACCCCGGGTCCGGGACGATCACCTCGTCGCCGGGGTCGACGAGCGCGAAGATCGCGTACACCATCACGCCCTTGCCGCCGACGGTCACGAAGACCTGCGATGGGTCGACCGGGAAGCCCTTTCGCGCGGCCGCATCCTCGGCGATCGCCTCGCGGAGGGCCGGGATGCCGGCGAACGGCGGGTAGTGGGTGGCCCCCTCGTCGAGCGCCCGCTTGGCGGCGGCGCGGACGTTGGCCGGCGTGTCGAAGTCCGGCTCGCCGATCTCGAGGTGGATGACGCTGCGGCCCTCGGCCTCGAGCGCGCGGGCCCGCGCAGCCGCCTCGAAGGCGGTTTCGGTGCCGATCGAGTCCATCCGCCGGGCGATGCGCATGGGCCGCATCCTAACGCTCCGGGCCGAGATCGCCCGCCGACGCCCATCTGGTGCCGACCTCTTAGAATCCCGGGATGGCCCGGTTCTACGACCTCGACGACGCGAACGCCCGGATCCCGGAGCTGCGCGACATCCTCGGCAGCCTTCGCGACCAGCGGGCGGATCTCATCCGGCTGCGCGACCTCGTGCTCGAGCGCCAGGAGGCGGTCGAGGCGGGTGGCGGCTCGGGCCGCGGCGGCGACGCGGAGGACGAAGCCGAAGCCGAGGCCGAGCTGCGGCTCATCCGGCTCCGGATGCAGGGGATCATCGACCAGATGCAGGCGGCCGTCGCTCGCATCGATGCGCTCGGGATCACGCTCCGCGACATCGAGTCGGGGCTCATCGACTTCCCTGCCCTCGTCAACGGCCGGCAGGTCTGCCTGTGCTGGCGCCTCGGCGAGGGCGACGTCGAGTGGTGGCACGAGCTGAACGACGGGTTTGCCGGTCGCCGGCCCCTGATCGAGCTGGTCTGATGGCCGGCTCCGCCACGGTCGTCCAGGGCGGGCGGGCGAAGGCGTACCGGCCCCTGCCGCCGTCGCAGCGCCGAGTCGCGTTCGAGGCCGGGCTCGCGGCCTACGCGCGAGGCGATTTCTTCCAGGCCCACGAGCTGCTCGAGCCCGCCTGGATGGGCTCGCCGGATCTGGCCGAGCGCGAGCTCGTGCAGGGCCTGATCAAGCTCGCTGCGGCCTACGTCCACGACGTCCGCGGCAATCCCGCCGGGGTCGCGAAGAACCTGCGCGGCGCTCGCGCGCGGCTCGTCGCCGCGGTCGCCGCAGTCGCCGGTCCCGATACGACCGCCACCGAATCGGACGCGCCGCGCCCCGCGGAGATCGACGTCACGTCGCTCGTCGCCGCGATCGACGCGCGCCTCGAGGCGCCGGACGTCCCGTCCGAGCCTCCGGCAATCAAGCGCATGTCCCGGTGAGCCAGCCTCCCGGCCCCGCGCCCGGCGCCGGCCTGCCGACGATCGACGTCCGGGAGGCCGATCGCCGTCGTCGCGAATCAGGAGCGGGCGCACCGCTCGTCGTCGACGTCCGGGAGCGCAACGAGTTCCAGGCCGTTCGCCTCGACCGCGTCGCACTCGTCCCGATGTCCGAGTTCGCCACACGGTTCCCCGACCTTCCGAAGGACCGGCCGCTGCTCATGATGTGCGCCGCCGGCGCGCGCTCGGCGGCTGCGACCGCCCACCTGCTGCGGAACGGCTGGCGCGACGTCACGAACGTTGCCGGCGGGATCACCGAGTGGGAGAAAGCTGGCTTGCCCGTTCGCCGCGGCCCGGTGCAGCCCGGAGAGGGGCAGCTGCCGCCTCGCTAGAGCGCGTTGGCCTGCGCGATTGACGGCGCGCCGAGGCTACGGCGGCTAGCGACGGCCGCGGTACCTCACGCGATCGACGAACCCTCGAGTTCGTTCCGGGTGAGCCATCGCCCAGCCGATGATCAAGAGGATGATGAAGTTCAGCGTGCCGGCGCCGGCGGCGCTCAGGTAGCCGAGCTGCTGGCCGATCTGGCCCTCGATCTTCAGAGCGGGGACGGTCGCGCCGACGAAGCCGAGCTGGAAGAACGGCTCGCCCGGCGCCATGTTCGTTCGGACGGCGCGCGTCTGGACGGTGTCGCCCGAGCGGCCGCCGACGACGAACACGACCGGTCCGCTCGACGCGGCTGCGCCACCCTCGAGCCCCGGCTCCGGGAAGTCCGATGTTCCAATGTGCAGCCACTCGGTGATGGTGTCGCCGCCACTTCCGGTCTCCGGCACGGTCCAGTACAGCTCGTTGGCCGTGCCCTTGCCGTCGTTCCCGCCGACGATGTAGAGCGCGCCGTTGGCGCCCCAACCGGTCGCGTTTGCGCGCGGCGCCGGCAGGTTTGCGCCCGGGTTCGTCGCGAAGCCGGTGATGTCGCCGAGCGTGTCGCCGGCCTGGGTCGAGATCGTCCCCCGCTGGACCGTGGCTGTCGGCCCCGCCGCCGTTCGGCCGCCGTACACCCACAGGTAATCGCCGTTCTGCACGGCGATCGCCTCGGACACCGCCTCGGCGAGCGTCGCCTGCGGCTCCCACTCGCCGAGCTTGCCGGTCCGGTCGATGGTCGACTTCCACGTCGTGTTCGTCGGGGCGCCGTCGGCGTTGGCGCCGCCGACGACAAGGAGCCCGTCGCCGAGGGCAACGAGGGCCGCGCCGGTGCGTGCCTCGGGCAGGTCGATCGGCAGGCTGAGGTCCTCCGCCGTCTGCCACTCCCCGATCGCGCCGGTTTGGAGGTCGGGCGTCAGCACGAACGTCGTGTCGGTTGCGCGACCGCGCGCATCGGTGCCGCCGGACACGTAGATCGAGCCGCCCAGGAACGCGACCGCGGCATCGGCCCGTGGCTCGGGCAGGGGTGGGCCCGCCGACCACTTGTCGAAGTTGCCGATCGGGACGATGTCGGCGACGAACACCTCGTCAGTGGCGGCGGTCCCGTCGGTGCCGCCGATGTAGAGCAGCTTCTTGCCGGCCTGGACGAGCGCGCCGTCGGTACGCGGCTCGGGGAGCGAGATGTCGACCGGCTGGGTCGGCGACTGCTCCCAGGCGAGGACGGCGCCGGCGGGTGCCGGGCAGGGCAGGCTGCCGTTCTCGGGCGGGCAGAGGTTGATCGGCGAGAACGCGAGGATCCCCAGGTCGATCGTCCGGTTGACCGTGAAGTAGTACGCCCGGTCGGGGATGTAGCCGAGCAGGAAGATGATCGCGATGAACCAGGCGAACGCCTTGACGAAGGCCCAGGCCCAGCTGTCGGCATCGAGCAGGCCGAAGAAGACGCGGCGACGCCGGACCGCGGGGCCTGCCGGGAGCGCTCGCGCCATCCTCTTCCCTACTTCGCCGTCAGCGTGCCGTTCATGAACGGGTGGACGGAACAGAAGAACTGGTATTCGCCGGCCGGGAGCGGCGTGTAGACGTACGTCGTCTCCTCGCCGTCCTTGATCGTCGGCTGGTTCTGGAGGACGGTCGTCCCGTCGGACTGGCGGATGTCGACGTCATGCGTCTGGCCCGGGTCGTCGATGCGGAAGTGAATGCCGAACGCCTTGTCGGCCGGGATCTCGAGCGCCGACTTGTCGAACGAGATGTTCGACGCGACCAGATCGAGGACCGTCGCGTCGGCGGGCAGGGACGGCGCCGGTGTCGCCGACGCTCCGGGCGACGGTGACTCGCCACCTCCGAGCGCGTCGAGGTAGCAATCGGGGAACGGCGAGGATCCGGGCGCGGGCTTGAAGTTCGGGTCGACCCAGCCGTGGAAGGTCTTGACCTTGCCGGTCGCGGGATCGATCTCCGGCTCGTTGAGATCCGGATCGCGGACCTCGTACTCCTTGCTCGCGTCAGAGCGGATGAAGGCGATGAGCTCCTCGATCTGGCCGTAGTTGAGCGGCCCGCCGTTTTCCTGGGCCCAGATCGGCATGGCGCTCTTCGGATTGCCGCAGACGTAGCGTCCACCGACGGTCAGGACCGTCCGGATGTAGCTCTCGCTCAGGTGGGCGAAGAGCTTCATGTCGTCGTGGAGCTTCGGGCCGATGTAGCCGCCGCCACCGGGCGGTGGGCTCGGCTCCTCCGGGCCGAGGCCGTTGGGGCCGTGGCAGCGGGCGCAGTTCGCCTGGTAGAGGTTGTAGCCACGCTCGACCGCGGTGACGGTCTGGGCGTTCGCCTCCTTGTCGAGACGCGCCTCGGTCAAGCCGAGCGGCGCACCGAGCTCGTAGAAGTAGTAGAGGACGACGAACAGCACGGTGATGATCACGGCGAGGAAGCCGACCCAGCGGGCGTTCGATGTCTGGCGGACGATCTTCGCCGCCCGCTCCGGGCTCAGCTCGAACTTGTGACTCGCCGGCGGGGCGGAGAACCGGTCGACCGGGGCAGTCTCCGACGGCGGGCGCGTGGCCGGCACGCGCTGCTCAGGCACGCGGCCTCCCGGGGCGCCGGGCTGATCGGTCATCGATCTCCTCGAAGGTCGGGGAACGTCACAGGATCAGATGCAGCCGGTCGGACTCTTCGGCGGGATGAGGCCGGGCTGGCCGAGCGCGACCGGCAGCGGGCCCAGCGTGATCTTGCCGGTGTCGAGGGTCAGGACGCCCGACCCATCGACCTCGAGGGCGAACCGGTCCATCGACCGCGGCGCCGGCCCGTACTGCGTGCCGGCCGCCTTGGTCCCGAGCCGGTCGTAGCGCGAGCCGTGGCAGGGACATTCGAGCCAGAAGTTCCGCAGGCACGGGTTCGGCTTGCAGCCGAGGTGCGGGCAGCGCTGGTAGAGCGCGCGAACGTTGAGCGCCGTGCCGTCGCCGGTCTCGTCGGTCCCCGCGACGAACTGCTGGCGGGATGGATCGATGAGGACGATGAAGGCACGGGCGTCCGGGAAATACGCAGGAAACCCTTCCTGGATCGGCAGCGTGCTGTTCTGGAGCTTGATGTCGTCGTAGGTCCCGATCCTGACCCGACCCCCGAAGCCGCCCTCGAGGTTCGGCCAGAGGAAGCCGAGGGTGCCGGCGGCCGACTCGAGCAGCCAGACGCCGATGCCGGCGCCGAGCGATGTCCGGAGCAGCCGGCGTCGCGACATGCCCTGGACCTGCTCGTGACGGCGGGCCTTGAGGGCCTCGCTCGTGAGGGCCTTCGGCCTGTCGACGGGCTCGACGTGGTAGTTGCTCATCGCGTGGCTCGGCTCACAGTGCGAAATGGAGGCCCGACGTGTTCACGTACGGGATGACGAAGCTGTACCCCGGCCCGCGGAAGAAGATCCCGATGAACGTCAGGACGAGCCCCAGGATGCAGAACAGCGTGAACAGCATGACCGCGGTCTTCCGATCGGAGGGCCGGGTGGCGTTCACGTTCCGCCGGTCGATGAACGGGATCGCGACCGCGCCGACGAACACGAAGCCGGGCACGAGGACGCCCGCAACCACCGGGTGGAAGTAGGCGAGCAGCTCCTGCAGGCCGAGGAAGTACCACGGTGCCTTGGCCACGGCCGGCGTGACGTTGCGGTTGGCGAGCTCCTCGAGCGGGGCGTTGATGAACAGGCCCATGAGGAGCAGGAAGACGGTCATCACCATCGCCGCCAGGAACTCGATCGAGACCAGGTGGGGCCAGGTCATGACGGTGTCGTCCGGCTCCTTCTGGACGCGGACGACGGCATCCTGCTTGACGAGCGCGAGCAGCCGGTACGGCCGGGCCGACATCGGCACGCGCTGCTTGTCGATCTCGGTGCGACGGCTCGGGTCAACCGGGAGGACGACCCGCCGCTCGGTCGTCGTCGGCTTCTTCGTGTCGCTCATGACCGATCTCGCGGGCCACGTGGGCGGTGCAGGGCAAGGCCCCGCCGAGCACCGGAGCGAGCGCGCTGCCCCCCGAGGTCCGAGGCGACGCTCCGCGAGCCATCGGCCCGAGGGCAGCTGCGTGAGCGAGGAGAGGAGGCGGCAACGCCGCGATGCGCCGTCATAGTGGCCCGCTGATCCCGCCGTCCTTGCGGATCCGCCAGAAGTGGACGGCAAGGAAGATCGCGGCGACGAGAGGCAGGACCATGATGTGGAGTACGTAGAAGCGCAGCAGCGTGTTCTGCCCGACCTCGAGCCCGCCGAGCAGCAGCAGGTTCACCGGCGTGTTCAGGAGCGGGACGTAGCCGCCCATGTTCGTGCCGATCGTGATCGCCCAGTAGGCGATCTGGTCCCACGGCAGCAGGTAGCCGCTGAAGCTCAGCAGGATCGTCGTGAAGAGCAGGACCACCCCCACGACCCAGTTGAACTCACGCGGCGGCTTGTAGGCCCCGTGGTAGAAGACCCGCATCATGTGGAGGAAGACGAAGAACACCATGAGGTGGGCGCCCCAGCGGTGGACGTTCCGCGTCAGCAGCCCGAAGGTCACCCGGCTCTGCAGGTCGAGGATGTCGGTATACGCGCGCGTCTCCGAGGGGACGTAGAAGAACATCAGGTAGACGCCGGTCACCGTCAGGACGAGGAAGAGGAAGAAGGACAACCCACCCAGGCAGAAGGTGTAGGCGAACTTCACCGCATGCTGCCGGACGCGGACCGGGTGGATGTGCAGGAAGACGTTGTTCATGACCGCGTACGCCCGCGACCGCTCGTCGTTGGGGTACGGGTTGCGGAACAGCGAACGCCACAAGGCGCTCCGGCGGATCGACTGGTCGACCCGCTCGAGGAAACTCAACGGGCTCCTCCTGCCACGCCGGCCGTCCCGGCCAGCTGCGCGTCGCGGTACGACTCCTTGTAGAGCCGCCCGTCGGTCGAGACCTCCTGGAGCTCGAACCGCTCCATCGTAATGGCGTCGAACGGGCAACGCTTGACACAGAGGGCGCAGCGGATACAGCGCTCCTCGTCCAGGATCATCGCCCCTCCCTGGTTCCAGCCGTAGGCCTCCTCGATCTCGGGCAGGAGGCCCTCGGTCTTCAGCTGGTTGACGTCGACCATGTGGATGACGCCCTCGGGGCAGACGTCGGCGCAGGCGCCGCACAGGACGCACCGGAACGGGTCGAACCAGATGTTGTAGTTGCACATGAGGCAGCGGGTCGACTCGGCGACCGCGGCCGTGGCGTCGTAGCCGAGCTCCACCGGGGTCGTGAAGTTGACCTCCGGGTCGGTCGAGGGCATCCGGGCGGCGAGCGGGGCCATCGGGATGTGCTGGCGGGGCAGGACGTCGTAGAGCTCGGGCATGTCGTGGCGCCAGGAGCTCGTGATCTTGACGTTCGCGGCGACCTTGACGTCCGCCTGCGCGGAGAGGTAGCGGTCGATCGCGTAGGCGCATTTCTTGCCGTGGCCGGCGGCTTCGATGAGCGTCGTCGGGCCGGTGACGAAGTCGCCGCAGGCGAACACGCCGCGGACGTTCGTCGCGTAGGTCGCCGGGTCGACCTTGACCCGGCCGCGATTGATCTCGAACGACGACTCGACCGGCAGGAACGTGAGATCGGCCGCCTGCGAGACCGCCGGAATGACCGTGTCGGCCTTGATGACGAACTCCGAGCCCTCGATCGGCACGGGCGACCGGCGGCCGGAGGCATCCGGCTCGCCGAGGCGGTTGCGGATGAACTTGACGCCCGTGACCTTGCCGTTCTCGCCGAGCACCTCCACCGGGCTGGCGAGGAACTCCATCCGAACGCCCTCGCGCTCGGTCTCGCCGAGCTCCTCCTCGTCGACGACCAGCTCGCTCCGGGTCCGGCGGTAGACGATCGCCACGTTGTCCGCGCCGTGGCGCAGGCTCGTCCGCGAGCAGTCCATCGCGGTGTAGCCACCGCCGATGACGACGACGTCCGTGCCGACGGTCAGCGGCTGCCCGAGGTTGGCCTTCTTCATGAAGTCGACGCCGTACTGGACGCCCTCCAGGTCGGCGCCCGGGACGTCGAGGACGACCGCGTT
Organism: Candidatus Limnocylindrales bacterium; assembly: GCA_036556145.1. Lineage (GTDB taxonomy): Bacteria > Chloroflexota > Limnocylindria > Limnocylindrales > CSP1-4 > JACDAV01. Next base: position 12,215 of record DATBKB010000086.1, read on the forward strand.
CATCGCGCCGGCCGTGATCGCGATCGCGTCGAAGTCGGCTTGTAGGCGCTCGAAGGTGATGTCCTTGCCGACCTCGGTGTTGTAGTGGAACGTCACGCCCAGCCGCTCGATGAGCCGCACGTCCATCTCGATCGCCTCGCGCGGCAGGCGGAACGCGGGCACCCCGATGAGCATCGTGCCGCCGCCGTACGGCAGGCTGTCGAAGACGGTCACCCGGAAGCCCTTCGTCGCCAGCTCGCGGGCGACCGCGAGTCCGGCCGGCCCGGCGCCGACAACCGCGACCCGCTCGTCGCGCGGCGTGATGTGGGGCATGACGTCCGGGATCCCCGATGCCTCGTGCCATTCGACGAGGAACCGCTTCATCGCCCGGATCGCGAGCGGCCGGTCGATGTCGCCGCGGCGGCACGCCCGCTCGCACGGCGCGGAGCAGACATACGAGCACATCGCCGCGACCGGGTTCGGCTCGCGAGAGAGGATGTAGCCCTCCTCGAACCGGCCCTCCGCGGCCAGGTTGAGATAGCCGCGGCAGTTCGTGCCGACCGGGCATGCCTCCTGGCACTCGATGTTGCACTGGAGCCACGAGGCGTCGACAGGCTGAACGAGGAATTCCTGGTTCGGGTCGAGGGCCAAGAAGGTCGTGCCTTTCGGGATCGAGCCGGGGTGACAGGAAGGGGGGAGGCCGGCGATGCGGCGACGGCCCGAATCTACCATCCGTTCGAGAGGGGCTGCAAAAGGGCCGCCGAACGTGGTCGGCCGATTTGACCTCGCGTGCGCTCGCAGCTACGCTGCGACGCAATGACGGAGTCGGCCGGGACTCGTCTCGCCCCGCGGATCCGGTTGCGTTGACGACCGGCGAGCTCGCGTTCCTCGCGCTCGGAATCGTCTTCGGCGCCGCGACCGGCGCGATGCTCCTTGCGATGTTCCGATCTCGACCTCCCGCTCCGCGTGAAGTCCGCGTGACGATGGTGCCCGGCGCTGTCCCCCGAAAGCGTCCCGCGACACTGGCCGTCGACGCATTCGACACGGCGGGCCTGGAGCCGGCACGGGGCGGTCCTGCCGACCGTTGGCAGAGCGTCCGACCGGCGGTCATCGATGGAACCCCTGTTCTGTCCATGACCTCGTCGCTGGGCCTGGCCGAGGAGTCTTTGCCCAGCCGCGTCGCCCGTCCCCTGCTCGCGCGCGTGGCGCACTTCGCGGGCGGCTCGTCGATCGCTCCGTCGATCGGTGGGCGCGGCGCGCTCAGCGGTGGCGCGTCGCTCGCATTCGCCGGTCCGCGCTACGGGATCCTTCCGGCGCGCATGTCGACCGTCGCGGTCCCGATCCACCGCGAGCCGGACTGGCCCCTGACGCGGCTCCGGCAGGCGGCGGCGAAGGCTGCCGACCGGGCGATGGCGTCGCAGCGATCCGGCGCCGGGGGGCCGCCCACGGGCGGGCCGGGTGGCGGCGGGCCGGCTGGCGGCGGGCCGGGAAGCGGCGGGCCGGGAAGCGGCGGGCCGCCCAGTGGCGCCGGCGGAAGGACGAGCAACGCCGGCGGGTCCGCCGCGGGTGGAACGCCGACCCCTCCAGCGAGGGGCGCGCCCGCGCCGGCGCCCGCCTCGAACCCTGGTTCCCCGTCGCCGGGCCCGGCGAGCCCGCCATCGGCCGACCCCGACGACCCGTGCTTCGAGCAGCGGCGAACGGCCGACGAGCGATGCACCCTCGCGAACCGCGCGCGCTTCCAGGCCGAGAAGGCACAGGAGGCGCTCACGACCGCGCAGCGGACCTACGACGCGCACCAGGCCCAGGCCGAGAAGGCGGCGATCGCCGCCGACCCGCGCACGATGCGAACCGAGAAGGAGGCCGCGCAGGCGGCGTTCCGCCGAGCGCGCGGTGCGGCCGGGTCGAAGGACGGGGTCGAGGCCGCCGCTCGCGACTGGCTTTCCGAGATCAACCGGATCAATCGCGCGGCGCGCGAGGCGGCCACCGCGGCAGGCCGCGAGCGTGAGGCCGCGAACGCGATGGGGCGGACGATCGAGCGACTGACGCTCGAGGCCGAGGCGGCGCGACGCGCCGCCGACACGGCCGAGGCGGCGTGCCGCGCCGCGCGCGACGTGGTCGCGCTGTGCCAGGAGGAAGCCGTCCAGGCCGCGGCAGCGGCATCCGCCGCCGCGGCGGCCCGAGCGGCCGCGGCGGCCAGGCCCGCGACCCAGCCGCAGCCGGCGGGCGCCCCGGCCGCGAAACCCGCTCCAGCGACCGGCGCTCCGGCCGGGATCGCCGCAACCCCTACGGCCACGCCGGCTCCGGTGCCGCCCGCAGCAGGCGGCCGGGCGACGCCGCCATCGCCTGCGTCCCCCGCCGCGCCACCCGCGAAGCCGGCTGTCGCGCCGACCGCTCCCGTCGACCGGACCGCCGCACCGCCCGCAACAGCGAAACCGGCTCCGGCCGGAACGAAGCCGGCGACGCGCCCGATGGCGCCAGCCCCGAAGCCCGCGCCGAAGGAGAAGCCCGGGGAGCTTGCCGCCGCGTTCGGCAAGACCGGCTCGGAGGAGCCGGCGATCCTCCGGCTCGTCCGCGGCGACCGTTCCGCGCTCACGAGCCTCGCCGCGAAGCTCGGCGGCGAGAACGCCGAGCAGCGCCGCCGCTGGCAGCTCGCGCTCGGGGAGCTCGTCGATGCGATCGTCGGTCGCTCGATCGAGGCGGGGTCGCTGACCTTCCCCGTCGATCACCCGTTCTGGGGCAGCTTCAGCCGCGCCCAGAACCGCGACATCGTGTCGGCGCTCTCATCACTCGGCTTCCGCTTCGACGGTCTCGGCGGCTGGGCCGACGACCGCGTCCCGTCGCAGCGCGACATGTCGCTGGCCGTCGGCTACGCGGGCATGGACCCGATGCGGATCCGGCCGTGGCCGTCGGAGTCGGAGATGGGCGAGCTCTTCCGTGACGTTGCGGTCGCGGCCGACGAGTTCCTCGCCGAATCGGCGGGCGGCCTGACCCTCGGCGAGCTCGTCAGCGTCCTCGGCCTGCGGGCCGATGCGCTCACCGAGCTGTGGAACGAGTGGGCGCGCGTCCGCCCGCTCCTGCTCGCCGGATCGTGAACGCCCGCGGACCGCGTGGCCGGCGACTCCGCCCTATGCCGGCCGCCCCGCCGCTTCGGCGGTTGCGTCGGCGGCCGCTGCCTCGCTGGACATCGCTTCGGCCGCCGCCGCGCCGTCGTCGTCGTCGTCGATGACGACCACGCGGAGCGCCTCGGCCGCGGCGACGCCGATCGCGCGGCCCTCCTCCGCGGCCCACTCGCGAATCCACGATTCGATCTTCTCGGGCTCGCGCAGCTGGCTGGCGTGCGCGCGGAGCGCATCGACCTTGCGGCCGATCGTCGCGGTCACGTCGACCCGCGCGGTCGGCTCGTTCGACCAGAAGAGATAGAGCCGCCGCACCCGGTGCGCGCCGAGCCCTGACTTCGCGAGCCAGGGGAACGCCATCGGGTTGCGCGCCGCGGGATACACCGCGTCGACCGCCGCCATGCCGGCGGCGCGATGGTCGGCGTGGTTGACGCCGCCGTCGCGATAGAACAGGACCTGTGGATCCGTCGCGAGAACGGCGTCCGGTCGGAACGTCCGGATCTCGCGGACGAGCATCTCGCGCAGCACGAGGTCGTTGACGAGCGCGCCGTCGGGCTGATGCAGGAAGGTGACGCCCTCGTAGCCGACGATTCGTGCAGCCTCGCGTTGCTCGCGCTCGCGCAATGCGGCGAGCTCGAGCGGATCTGCGTCGGGATCCTCACCGCCCTGATCCCCGCTCGTGCAGCAGACGAGCCAGCCGCGTGAGCCGTCGTCGATCCAGCGCGCCGCGGTGGCGGCGGGTCCGAAGTCCGCGTCGTCGGGATGCGCGGCGATCACCATGAATCGCTCCGGACGCCACGTGTGAGCCGCCTCGGGGTCACTCATCCGAAATTGCGCATTGCGGCTGGTGATCCTCGGTTGCGCGGGGTGTGCCCGTGGTTAGAATGCCGCCGAGGCTTCGCTCGTTTCCCCCCACGAGCGAAGTCTCGTTCTGTGCGAGACGCCGCGTCGGACGGACGACGCGCCGCGAGCTCAGCGCGCGCCCGCCGCCTGGGCCGCGTCGAGCGCCTGCAGCACTTCCGCGGCGTGACCCTCGGGCTTGACCTTCGACCACACGCGGGCGATGCGGCCGTCGGGATCGACGAGGAACGTCGTGCGCGCGGTGCCCCAGTACTTCTTGCCGTAGTTCTCCTTCTCGACCCACGTGCCGTAGGCGTCGGCGACCTCGTGCTTCTCGTCGGCGAGGAGCGTGAACGGCAACCCGAACTTCTCGCGGAACGCGCGCTTGCTCGCCGCGCCCTGCGGGCTCACGCCCCAGACGTCCGCGCCGCGCTCGTGCATTGTCTCGTTCGAGTCGCGAAACTCGCACGCTTCGACCGTGCAGCCGGGCGTGTCGTCCTTCGGATAGAAGTAGAGCACCGTCCAGCGGCCGCGCTGGTCGGCAAGTCGATGGATCGCGCCGGTCTCATCGGGGAGGGCGACGTCCGGCGCGCGATCGCCGACCTGGGGCATCGTCACGTCGAGAGACTAGCAGGGGACTCCACGACGAGCAGCAGGCCCGCCCGGACGCTGACGGACGCTCGCTCGCCGATCTGGACGTTCGACAGGCCGCGCGCCGGCCCCGGCTCGAGCGTCTCGTCCCGCAGCGGATAGCGCAGGCCTTCGGTCACGATTCCCTCGACCGGACCCCCCCACGGCAACAGCGACACGAGCCCGCCGACGCGGCCGGCCAGGAGCAGGCGCGAAGGCCAGCCGTCCGGGCCGGGCGCCCGAACGAGCGTGATCCGGACCTCCTCGTCGAGGAGCCGGCACGAGACTTCCGCGAGCGCGCCGTGGGCGAGCAGCCCGAGGTTCGCCAGCGCGTGGTCGATCCGACGCCCGCCCAGGCCGCCGAGGATCGTGATGTCGGTCGCGCCGCGGTCGATCGCGGCGAGGACCGCGAGCTCGGTGTCGGACTCGTCCTTGTCCTGCCAGGCGACGACGATCGGGACGCCCGAGCGCCGAAGCTGCTCGAGTCCTTCGGTGCCGAGCGAGTCGCCGTCGCCGATCCAGAGGTCGACGCCCATCCCGAGGTCGCCCGCGAGACGAACGCCGCCGTCGGCGGCGACGACGAGCTCGATCGCGTCGCGCCAGCCGGGCCAGGTTTCGTCCAGGATCGGCGCCCGGGGGCGATCGCCGTCGGCGAGGACGAGCGCGCGCAGGGTCACGAGCGGGCCGGGGATTGCATCGCTCGCGATGCTAGCGCGGCGGGGCGGCCGAGGGCGACCGGGGCCGCCGCGGGCCGGAACCGCCGCGGACCGGTGCTATCCTCCGGCGGCCATGGCGGCCATCCTCCCCGACGACCGGGCGATCCAGCGCGTCCTCGAGGCCGCCGCGCGCAAGGGCGTGACGCTCGAGGTCAAGGTGTTCGATGCGTCGACGCACACCGCCGCCGAGGCGGCCGCGCAGGTCGGAGCGGAGCTCGGCCAGATCGTCAAGAGCCTCGTCTTCGTCGCGCCGCGGGAGGACGGGCCCGAGCCGATCCTGACGCTCGTGTCGGGGTCCAACCGGGTCGATCTCGGGCGTCTCGCGTCGGCCGTCGGCGAGCCGGCGATTCGCCGCGCCTCGGCTCGCGAGGCGCGCGACCTCACCGGGTTCTCGATCGGCGGAATCCCACCGATCGGCCACGACCGCCCGCTTCGGATCGTCATGGATCCCGATCTCGAGCGCTACGACGTCGTGTGGGCGGCGGCCGGGCGGGAGACCGCAGTCTTCCCGATCGATCCGGCGACGCTCCGGGAGCTCACCGAGGCGACCGTCGCGCCGATCGCCGAGGACCCGGGGCGCGCGGACGGCGCGGGTTGACGGCAAGCGGCCGCAGGGCCGAGCCCGGAAACGCGACGGTCCAGTATCCCGGCGGCATCCGGGCGCGGTGGCGGTGGGCCGGCAGCGGTGAGGGCGCGGCGGTCTTTGCGCTGACGGAAGCCGGCGGCACGCTCCACGATCACGGTCCGCTCGCCGAGCCCGACTTCGCGGAGCTCTGCCGCGCCGAGCTGCGCGTCGACGGCCCCCGCGGTCAATGGACCGCGCGCTTCGCGTCCACGATCTTCGACGAGCCGCGTGCCCTCTACTGGGACACCGCGGGGCTGCTCGTGGTCGCGTACGGGTTCCACAGCTACGGCCTCGACGCCGGGACCGGCGAGGCGCGCTGGTCGCATCGGTCGGCGACCCCGATCGTCGCGTTGCTCGGATCGTCGCGGCTCGCGCACGTCCTCGTGCAGGCGGAGATCGAGACGTTCGCCATCGAGCCCGACGGTGCGGTCGCATGGCGCGTCGCCCACTCCGACGTCGTGACGAGCGCGGAGCTCGTCGGCGGCCGGCTCGTCCTGTCGTCCTTCGGCGGCTCGGTGACGTCGCTCGATCCTTCGACCGGTCGCCCGTCCGACTGAGCTCCCGTCGCGCGCAGCCGACGGCCCCGTGGATAACCGCGCCGTCCGGCGCGAAATTCGTGGACAACCGCCGTTGACCGGATGCATCGGCGGCGGCTACGGTTCGAGGCAGCCCGGAGAGGCCGAGCGACACTAACGGCCGCGATCACCTCAAGGCCCACGTGTCGGGTAGGTTGCTTCGGGCCTTTCCGTGCCCGTCGGTATGATCGGCCGGTGACTCCCCTCCTCCTCCTCGCCCTGGGCGCGGTCGCGCTCGTCGGGGCAGTCGCGATCCTTCGATCGTTCGGTCCGGGCTATCGCGTCGGCCGGTTGCTGGCATCGACGCGACGCATCTCCGTCGAGGCGGCACGGGCAATCGCCGACGCGGGCGAGCGTCGGTACGTCCGGGTGGACGGCCGCATCGATTCAGCCGAGGACTTCGAGGACGCCGACCATCGGCCGCTGGTGCTTCGTCGCACGCGGGTCTTCGCGCGGCGAGGCCGGGGTTGGGAGACCGTCGAGGACGGCCGCGAGGTCGTGCCGTTCGAGATCCACGAGGGCCTCGCGGCCGTCGAGGTCGACGGCGCGGCGCTCGACGACGGCCTCGTGGTGGTCCCGCGGCTGTCGGCGGGCGTCGCCGCGAACCTGGGCGATCGCTCCCCGGCCGGCGTCGCCCCGGAGACCCCGGTGCGCGTGCGGATCGAGCAGGTGTCGTCGGTCGAGCATGCGGTCGTGCTCGGCGTGCCGCTCCGCGTCGACGGTCGCGTTCGGATGATTTCCGGTCTCGGCCGGCCGCTCGTCCTGACGACCCTCGAGGTGCCGGAGGCGATGCGCGTGCTGACCGGCGGCGCGGTGTGGCGATCGCGCGCGGCGTTCGCGTTGCTCGCCGCCGGCGTCGTGCTGATCGCGGCGGGGATCGCCTGGGCCGTCGTCGCGGCGCTCGTCCCGCCGGCCGTCGCGGCCGCGTCCCCGAGCGCCCCACCCGGCGGCGGTGGCGGCGACCCGCGGAGCGTCGGCGAAGGGCCGGGCCTCGTCGGCGATCCGTTGTTCGCCATCGGCGCGGTCGTGCTGATCGCGGTCGCGGCGATCGTCCTGACGACGCTCTACGTCCGCGCGACCGGCGGCCCGCGGCGATAGGCGTGCAGTAGGCTCGGCGCGATGAAGGCGCTCGTGTTCGAAGGGCCGTGGCAGATGCCGCTGCGCGAGCGCCCCGATCCGGCAGCGGCGGCCGGCGAGGTCGTCGTCGCGGTCCGCGCGGCCGGCATCTGCGGCTCCGATGTCCACGGCTTCATCGGCGCCAGCGGTCGGCGCGTCCCGGGCGTCGTCATGGGCCACGAGGCGAGCGGCGTGGTCGCGCTCGTCGGCGATGGCGTTGCCGGCGCGAAGGCCGGCGATCGCGTCGCCCTCCGGTCGGTCCTCGCCTGCGGCACGTGCGAGTCCTGCGCCGCGGGCCGGCCGAACATCTGCCTGCGTCGGCGCGGACTCGGGATGCATCTCGACGGCGCCTACGCCGACTGCGTCGTCGTCCCCGAGGCGCTCATCTCTCGATTGCCCGACGCCGTGTCCTTCGAGCAAGGCGCGCTCGTCGAGCCGCTCGCGGTGGCGCGTCACGCGGTCGCGATCACCCCGCTCGAGCGCGGCGCATCGGTCGTCGTCATCGGCGCCGGCGCGATCGGGCTGCTGACGCTCCTCGCCGCGCGCGCGGGCGGCGCGGGCCGTGTCGTCATCACCGACCGCAGCGCGCACCGGCTCGACGTCGCGCGCTCGCTCGGCGCCGACGTCGCGGTGGACGTCACCGATGGCGACCCGGTCGCATCGATTCTCGAAGCCGTTGGCGGGAGCGGCGCGGACGCCGTATTCGAAGCCGTCGGGTCGACCGGGACGGTCGGGCAGTCTCTCGGCGCAGTGCGGCCGGGCGGCCACGTGACGTGGATCGGCAACGCCGACCCGCGAGTCGAGCTCGCGATGCAGGAGCTCGTGACGAAAGAGGTCACGATCCGTGGCTCGTATGCGTACGGCACGGACGCCGAGTTCGACGCGGCCGCCGAGGCGATCGCGGACGGCCGGATCGACGTGCGGCCGCTCATCGAGCAGACGGCGCCCCTGAGCGAGGGACCAGAGGTCTTTCGGAAACTGGGCGAGGCCAGGATCGCGGCCGTCAAGGTCGTGCTGACGCCCGGCTCGTGACCGCCCGGCCCACGCAGCTCCGCTTCGGGATCTACGGACCCGGCAAGGTCGCTGCGCTCCACGCCGCGGCGCTCGGGCGGATCCCCGGCGCACGGCTCGTCGGCGTCGCCGGCCGCAACATCGAGCGGGCTCGAGCGCTCGCGCGCGAGCACGGGGCCGCCGCCTGGCCGGGTCTGGAGGGCCTCCTCGGCAGCCGCCAGCTCGACGCGCTCATCGTCTGCACACCGCATCCGCTCCATGCGCGCCACGCCATCGAGGCCGCCGACGCGGGCCTCCATGTCGTCGTCGAGAAGCCGATGGCCCTCACCGTGGCCGACTGCGACGCGATGATCGACGCTGCGGAGCGGCACGGCGTCCTGCTCTCGGTCGTGAGCCAGCGGCGGTGGTACCCGGCGGTTCGCCGGGTCAAGGCGGCGATCGACGAGGAACGCATCGGCAAGCCCGGTCTCGCCACGGTCGAGGTCCTCGGCTGGCGCGGCGCCGAGTACTACGCCTCGGACGACTGGCGCGGCACGCCCGAAGGCGAGGGCGGCGGCGTCCTCGTCAACCAGGCGGTCCACGCGATCGACCTGCTGCGCTGGTTTCTCGGCCCGGTGGTCGAGGTCGACGGGCGCGTCGCGAACGTCAACCACCCGGATCTCGCGGTCGAGGACAGCGCCGTTGCCCTCGTCCGTTTCCGAGGCGGCGCCCTGGCGACGATCGTTGCCAGCAACTCGCAGAAGCCCGGCCTCCACACCCGGATCCGCGTTCACGGCACGAACGGCGCGTCCGTCGGCGTCGAGACGGACCGTGGCTCGTCGTTCGTCGCCGGCGCGTCCGAGCCGACGATGGCGCGCAACGACCTCTGGACGATCCCGGGCGAGGAGGACCTGCCCGCGCGCTGGGAGCACGAGGACCGCCTGACACACGAACGAACCGACGTCGCGAGCCACCACCACGAGCTCCAGCTCCGCGACGTCGTCGAGGCCATCCGCGACGGCCGCACGCCGGCCGTCGACGGCGCGGCGGGCCGGGCGGCGGTCGAGCTCATCGCCGCGGTGTACGAGTCGAGTGCCGCGGACGGCCCGGTCCGGATCGGTCCCCCGTAGCTCGACGCGCCCGTCGGCGGCCGCCGGTACGTTCGTCCTATTGGCAAGAACTGTGAGATTGGTAGGTTTGCCGCCCAGCGAATTCACAATTCCGCACAGGCGGCGACGTGCCCAACCCTCCAGCTCTTCCTCCCGCGCCGCGCCCGATCGACGCGACCCTGACGGTCACGAAGGCGGCCCGCCTGCTCGGCGTGCACCCGAACACGATCCGGGCCTGGAGCGATGCCGGCCGGCTTCGCTACTACCGGATCAACGCCCGCGGTGACCGCCGCTACCGCCTCGGCGACCTCCAGCGGTTCCTCGCCGCGTCGGCGGCCGGCGGCCAGAACGCGGCCGTGGCGGCCGGCCAGACGGGACCGGCGGGCCACGTCAGCCACCGCCGGACCGTGCCGCCGCGGAACCTGGCGATCCGCGCCGCGCCTGGTGGCGCGATGCTCCGGGCCCTGCCGCCGGTCCCCGACCAGATCGACCAGGAGCGACGGCGGATCGAGCTCGACCTGCTGGCCGACCTCGCCGCGCTGACGACGAAGGCGACCGGCCGGGATCGCGCCGACATTCCGGAGCTCCTCGGCTCGGCCGTCCGGGCCATGCGCAAGGCCGGCGGCCACCACCTCGTCGCGGCGTGGGAGCTCGTCGGCGAGCGGCTCGTCCCGCGCGCCGAATCGGCCGCGTCACCGACCCGCCTCGTCGAGCTGCCGCGCTCGTACGGGACGATGGGATCGGCGCTCGGCGCGGCGCGCGCGCCGGCGACCGTCCTCGACGTCGACCCCTCCCTCGGGGTCCTTGCCGACGGCCGCCCGGAGCTGGCCGTGTCGATCCCCGGCGCCCCGAACAGCGGCCGGCCGTGGGGCGCGATCCTCGTCGTCGGCGACGGCCTCGGGTCGCTCGGCGAGCGCGACGAGGAGCTCGCGCTGGCGGCGGCACGGTCGATCGGGACGACGATCCAGGTGGCGCGCGCGACCGCCGACGTGGCGCATCAGCTCCATCGCGCCGATGCGCTTCGTCGCGTCGCATCGGACATCGGCAGCCGGCTCGATCTCGACCACATCCTCGCCGGCCTCGTCGACCACGCGCTCGTCCTGCTCGGTGGCGACCGTGCGGCCGTCTTCCTCGTCGGTCCGGACGGTCACGCTGTCGCGCAGGTGGCCCGACGCCTGTCACCCGCCTACATCAACGCCGTCCAGGAGTTCGCTGCGAACACCCTCCGAGCCGAGGCGATCGCCGCCCGCAAGCCGCTGTTCGCGACGGGCTATCGCGACGACCCGCGGGCGGCGGCGATCCGTGCCGCCGTGGTCCAGGAGGGCTACGACACGCTGTGCACGGCGCCGATGTTCGCCGGCGACGAGCTGCTCGGCTTGCTCAACGTCTACCACGACAAGCCGCATCACTGGACGGCCGCCGAGCTCGACACGATCGGTGAGCTCGCCACCCAGGCGAGCGTCGCGATCCGGACGGCCCAGGACTACACCCAGATGGCGACCTGGGCGGCGCAGCTCGAGTCGATCCAGAAGCTCGGCGCAAGCCTCAGCCGCCTGACGACCGTTGCCGAGATCGGGACCGCGATCGCGACCGAGCTGCGCCAGCTCATCGACTGCCACAACGTCCGCGTCTACCGGCAGTACGGCGACGACCTCATCCCCGTGGCAATGAGGGGTGAGGTCGGCACCTACGTCGACGAGACCGTCGAGCAGCTGCGCGTCAAGGTCGGCACCGGGATCACCGGCTGGGTGGCGCTCCACCGCGAGCCGCAGTACCTGCCAGACGCGGCGAAGGACCCGCGGGCCAACACGATCGCCGGCACCGAGGACGACCTCGACGAGTCGATGCTGCTCGCGCCGATGCTGTTCGAGGATCGCGTGCTCGGCGTGCTCGTGCTCGCCAAGCTCGGCCTCAACCAGTTCCGCGACGACGACCTCCGGGTCCTCGTCATCTACGCGAGCCTCGCGGCGCAGGCGATGGCGAACGCGGATTCCACCGAGCGACTGCGCCGGCAGTCCGAGGCGCTCGAGCGCCAGCTGCGCGGCCAGCGCGAGCTTGTCCAGATCACCGAGTCGATCCTCACGACGCTCGACCCGCGGAAGGTCCTCGACCAGATCGCCGACCGGATCGAGCGCCTCGTCGGCTACGACAACATCTCGATCGAGGTCTACGACCGCGCGGCCCGTGTCCTGCGGCCGCTCACCGCACGAGGCGTGAATGCCGCGGACTACCTCGAGGACTGGGCGCCCGGCGAAGAGGGCATCGCGACCTGGGTCATCGAGCACAACGAGCCGGTCCTCGTCGTCGACCAGTTCGACGATGCTCGGGTCCAGCATTTCGAGTCGACGGGACCAACGCACGGCGGCCTCATCGTCGTCCCGCTCCGCGGCCGCGAGGGCGTCAGCGGCGTCCTGACCGTCGAGCGCCTGGGCGAAGGCCACACGTTCACCGAGGACGAGTTCGAGCTCGTCAAGGTGTTCGCGGCGCAGGTCTCCATCGCGCTGCAGAACGCCGAGATCTACCGCGCCGTCGAGATCCGTGCCCGCACCGACGATCTGACGGGCCTCGAGAACCACGGGACGTTCCTCGAGTGGGTCCGGGCGAGCGTCGCCCGGCAGGAGCCGTTCAGCCTCATGATGCTCGACCTCGACAAGTTCAAGCGGGTCAACGACCTGCTGGGCCACCAGGCCGGCGACCGGTTCCTCTCGGAGGTCGCGAAGGCCATCGTCGGGGCCGGCCGCGAGACCGACCACGTCTTCCGCTACGGCGGCGACGAGTTCACGATGCTGCTTCCCGGGGCGGACGCCAAGGCCGGCGTCCGGGTCGCCGAGCGCGTGCGCAAGGCGGTCAACGCGCTCGGCGCGAAGGGCACGACGTGGCACGCCGCCGGCATCACCGTATCGGCGTCGTTCGGCATCGCGACGTTCCCGACCGACGGCTCGACGGACGAAACCATCCTGCTCGCCGCCGACCGGGCCTGCTTCGTGGCGAAGCGCTCCGGCCCCGGGCGGATCGCGACGGCCGAGGAGGGCCTCGCCCTGGCCGCCGAGGTCTCGCTGCAGGAGCCGACCCCGGTCGACCCGCCGACGCCGGCGTCGACGTTCGAGTAGGCGGCGCGTCGCGGCGCCCGAGCGCGCCGCCACGTCACCCGCGCGACAACCGTTGCGTCAGACTCGGGCGATGGAGATCGACCCGGGCCCGCAACCCGCCCGTTCGGCGCCGCAGCCGTGGGCCACCGCCAGGCTCGCGGCGCTCCTCGCCGTCGTGCTGGCGCTCCTCGTCGGGCTGGTCGCCGTCCTGCCCCAGCTGCAGAACCTGGTCGGCGGGCCCGGCGGGCCGGGCGGGCCCGGACCGTCGGGCTCGGCCGCGGCCGCCTCGCCCTCGGGTTCGGTGACCCCGTCGTTCGTGCGGCCGACGCCGACGCCGGCGCCGACACCGCTGACGTACGTCGTCCGGACCGGCGATTCGCTCATCTCGATCGCCCGGCAGTTCCAGACCACCGCGCGGAGCATCTCGTTCTGGAACCGCGACCGGTACCCGTCGCTCGATCCGGAGTCGGAGTCGTACCGGCCGGACCGGATCGGCGTCGGCTGGACGTTCGTCATCACGCCGAAGACCGTGTACGACGAGCTGGCGGAGCCGTCCGGCTCGCCGGGCGCCTCGTCGCCGTCGCCGACGGCGAGCACCCCCGCGACGCCCGCGCCCGTCGGCCCGGCGACGGTCGTCACGAACGGGTCGCGCGACAGCGGCCAGGTCGCCCTGACCTTCGACATGGGCGGCCGCCTCGACCCGGCGGTCGACATCATGGACTGGCTCGTCGAGCACCGCGTCAAGGCGACGATCTTCCCGACCGGGAAGCTCGGATCGACGACGCCGATCGGCCGCGAGGTCCTGCGGATCGTCCGCGACCATCCCGATCTCTTCGAGCTCGGCAACCACTCGTGGGACCACCCGTCGTTCCCCGAGCTGAGCGCGTCGCAGATGCACGACCAGCTGTGGCGCACCGAGGAGGCGCTGGCCCCTCTCGCCGGGCGGACGACGAGACCGTGGTTCCGGCCGCCGTACGGGGCGTGGACGAAGGCGGTCCGCGACGGCGTCGGCGCGGCGGGCTGGCGGACGATCGTCATGTGGGACGTCGACACGATCGACTGGAAGCCAACGTCCGATGGCGGGCCCACCGCGACCGACATCCAGGCCAAGGTCCTCGCCAACGCCCGCGGCGGCTCGATCGTCCTGATGCATCTCGGCGGCTGGAGCACGCTCGAGGCGCTGCCGGGACTCCTCGACGGGCTGGGCGAGCAGGGCCTCGAACCGGTGACGCTGTCGGAGATGCTCGGCAGCTGACGGCCGGCGGCGCTGCGCAAGGCGTGTGCCGAGCTCATTCATCGCGCCGTGCCTACTCACGCTTGCCATCGGCCGACGAACGTGCAGGGCTCGCCGGCCGAATCCGCCTCGCCGGCTCGCGGGCACGCTCATTCGTCGCAGGGTGGCTACTCCCACTGGCCATGAGCCCATGGAGGTGCCCCGGCTATGCTCGGCCGGTGAGTCGGGAGCAGCCGCGGATCCTCATCACCGTCGCCGCGGCGAGC
>DATBKB010000087.1:0-46991 GCA_036556145.1 Candidatus Limnocylindrales bacterium
GACGAGGTCTACGGCTCGGTCGAGCGCGGGCACTCGAAGGAGACCGACGCGCTCGCGCCGCGCTCGCCGTATGCGGCGGCGAAGGCCGCCGGCGAGCTCCTCGCGCGGAGCTACGCGGTCACCTATGGGACTGACGTCGTCGTGACCCGCGGCTCGAACACCTACGGCCCGTACCAGCATCCCGAGAAGCTCATCCCGCTCTTCGTCACGAACGCGATCGACGACCAGCCGCTGCCGCTCTACGGCGACGGCCGCCAGCGACGCGACTGGCTGCACGTCGCCGACCACGCCGGCGCCGTCGACCACGTCCTCCGGCACGGCGCGAGCGGCGAGGTCTACAACATCCCGGGCGGGACGGAGCTCGAGAACGTCGAGGTCGTGCGGTTGCTCCTCGAGCGCCTCGGCAAGCCGTGGTCGCTCGTCAGGCGGGTCGAGGACCGGCCCGGCCACGATCGCCGGTACGCGATGGACGGGTCGCGCCTCGCGGCGCTCGGCTGGACGAACCGGGTCACCTTCGTCGACGGGCTGGCGGCCACCGTCGATTGGTTTCGGGCGAATGACGCGTGGTGGCGCGCGATCAAGACGGGCGACTGGAGCAGCTACTACGACCGCCAGTACGGGGCGCGCCTCGCCGGCTCGAGCGAGGCGGTCTAGCGTGCGAGCCTGACGTGCGGGTCGCGGTCACGGGTGCCGGCGGGCGGCTGGGCCGGGCGCTCGTCGAGGCGCTGGGCGACGCCCCGTTCTCCGGGCCAGGGGGCCCGATCGCGTGGACGCGCAACGACTTCGACCTCGACCGGCCCGAGGTCATCCACGAGCTCCTCGATCGCGACCGGCCGGAGGTCGTCGTCCACGCCGCCGCCTGGACGGACGTCGACGGCGCCGCGCGCGAGCCGAGCCTGGCCAGGCGGCGCAACGCCGACGCGGTTCACGTCCTCGCCGAGGCGACCGCGACCCGCGGCATCGATCTGGTCCATGTGAGCACCAACGAGGTGTTCGATGGGCGCCGCACCGATCGTCGCGGCTACCAGCCCGAGGACCGCACGAACCCGATCAACTCGTACGGCCGCTCGAAGCTGGCCGGCGAGATCGAGGCGGCGGCGGCGTACCGCACGCGCCGGGCACGGCTCGGGATCGTCCGTACCGCGTGGCTCTACGGCCCGCCCGGGAACGACTTCCCGTCGAAGATCTGGGCCGCCGCCGAGAAGGCAAAGGCCGCGGGCCAGCGCCTCAAGGTCGTCGGCGACGAGGTCGGCTCGCCGACGTACGCGCCGGACGTCGCCGAGGCGATCGTCGATCTCATCGGGTCCGACGACGTGTCCGGCACCCACCACATCGTGAACGCCGGGATCGCGTCGCGCGCCGATTGGGCCCGCGAGCTCTTCCTCCAGGCGCGCTTCGCCGTCGACATCGAGGACGTCCCGGCGTCGACGTGGGAGCGCGCCTCCGTGCCGCCGGCCTGGGCGCCGCTCGCGCCGACGCCGCTGCCGTCCGGCGAGCCACTCCGACGCTGGCAGGACGCGCTCGCGGACTATCTGCCGGTCCTCGTCCGGCAACGCGCGGCGGCGGCCCGATGACACCGGGTGGAGCGAGCGCCGCGTCGCGCTTGCCCGGTGTCCGGTTCGGCCGGGTCGAGCGGCACGGCGACGCGCGCGGCAGCTTTCGCGAGCTGTGGCGGGCCAGCACGTTCGGCGCCCTCGATCCCCGCGAGACCGGCGCACCCGCCGGCTCGGAGCCGCGCTTCGTCCAGGCCAACGTCTCGACGTCGGCGGCGGGCGTGCTGCGCGGCCTCCACTACCACCGCCGCCAGCTCGACTACTGGGTCGTCGTCTCGGGGCGGGCCATCGTTGCGCTCGTCGACGTCCGGCCCGTCACCGGGGGTCGCGGGGCGGCCGTCGTCGAGACCCGCGAGCTGGCCGCGGACGAATCGGTCGTCATCCCGGCCGGCGTCGCCCACGGGTTCCTCGCCCTCGAGCCGCTCGAGCTGCTCTACCTCGTGACGAACGAGTTCGACGGCAGCGACGAGCTGGGGTTTGCCTGGGACGACCCGGCCGTCGGCGTGCCGTGGCCGCGGATCGAGGCGACCCCGGACGGCCGGCCGATTCTCTCCGACCGCGATCGTTCGAACCCCACCCTCGCCGAGCTCGTCGCCGGACTGCGGGGCTGACGCCCGGTCCTGGCCGGTCTTTCCGTTGGCCGCGCGCAACGCGCCCGCGCTCGCGCACCGGCCCGGACCGCACCTCCGTTGCTCGAACCCCACCGACCCGGCGTTGATGGGCCTAGAGGGAGGGGGACCATCCCGCGATTGAGCCCTCGGCCGCCCGCGCCCGACGCTGGCCGGGCATTCATCAAGCGGCCGGCGCTCCCGTGCCGGCATCGTCACTCGAGGGGCTCGAATCGTGCGCAAGTCCGGCCTGGCGATCGTCGTCGCCCTCGCCGCCACCCTCGGCTCGTTCCTGCCCGGCGGTCAGGTTCCGGCCGCGCGCGCCCTCAGCGACGCGAAGGTCGTGATCATCGTCGGCGCCGTGCATGGCCAGACCGAAAGCTACCGCCAGCGCGGCGAGTCCGCGTACCAGGTCGCGATCCAGCACTCCTCCAACGTCGTCAAGGTCTTCAGTCCGAACGCCACCTGGACGGCCGTCAAGAACGCCGTCAATGGCGCCCGCGTCGTCATCTACATGGGTCACGGCAACGGCTGGCCGAGCCCGTACACGTACGACCCGAACTACACGACGAAGGACGGCTTCGGACTCAACGAGACGGCCGGCAACGGCGACAACAACAACAAGTACTACGGCGAGCCGTCGATCCGGACCCTCACCTTCGCGCCGAACGCGCTGATCATCCTCAACCACCTCTGCTACGCGGCCGGCAACTCCGAGCCCGGCAACCCGGAGCCGACGCTCTCGGTCGCGAAGCAGCGCGCCGACAACTACGCCTCGGCGTTCCTCGCCGCCGGCGCCGGCGCGGTCATCGCCGACGGCCACATGGGGCCGGAGTACTACCTCGACGCGCTGTTCACGACGCACCAGTCGGTCGAGCAGATGTGGTCCGATGCGCCGAACGCGAACGGCAACACGTACTCCTTCGCCTCGACCCGGACGCCCGGAGCGACGATCTTCCAGGATCCCGAGAACCCGACGAGCGAGTACTACCGGGCGATGAGCAGCCGCAACCCGGCGATCACCACCGACGAGATCCTCGGCGCCCCGCCGCCGCCTGCGGCCGAATCGACCTACACGCCCATCACCCCCGTGCGCCTCCTCGACACGCGCAGCGGCAACGGCCTGTCGGGCCGGTTCACGTCGCGAGTGCCGCGGGCCTTCGACGTCGCCGGTCGCGGCGGCATCCCGGCCGACGCCACGGCGGTCACCGGCAATCTCACCGTGACCCAGCAGTCGAGCGCCGGGTTCTTCTCGCTCGGCCCCACCGCGACGTCCAATCCGACGACCTCGACGCTCAACTTCCCGCTGGGCGACACACGGGCCAACAACGTCACGGTCCGGCTCTCGTCCAACGGCTCCCTGGGCCTCGTCTTCGTGGGCACAACGAGTGCGCGAGCCCACGCCGTCTTCGACGTCACCGGCTACTTCCGCGAGGGCACGGCCGGCGCGCGCTTCACGGCGCTCCCGCCGACCCGGCTGCTCGACACGCGGAACGGCACGGGCCTGTCCGGGCCGTTCGACAGTGGCTCGCCGCGAACGTTCGCCGTCGGCGGCGAGGGCGGCGTCCCGTCGGGTGCGTTGGCCGTGGCCGGCAACCTGACCGTCACGGGTCAGACCCAACCGGGCCACGTGAGCCTCGGGCCCGTCGCCGACGCGACGCCGGGCACGTCGACGCTGAACTTCCCCGTAGGGGACACGCGCGCCAACGGCGTCGTCGTGCCGCTCGGCTCGGGGGGGACGCTCAGCGCGACGTACGTCGCGACGAACGCGGGCACGACCGAGCTGATCTTCGACGTCACGGGCTACTTCGTCGAGGGCGGTTCGGGCGCGGTCTTCGTGCCGCTGACCCCGCGCCGGCTGCTCGACACGCGATCCGGCAACGGCCTGTCGGGCGCCTTCACGGTGTCCGATCCGCGGACGTTCGACGTCGCCGGTCGCGGCGGCGTGCCGGACGACGCGGTCGCGGTGACCGGCAACCTCACGGTGACGAACCAGTCCCGCGCCGGGCATTTCGCGCTCGGGCCGTCGGTCGGTCCCGAGCCGTCGTTCTCGACCCTCAACTTCCCGATCACCGACGTCCGCGCGAACGGCGTCGCGGTCGCCCTGGGTGGCTCTGGCGGGTTGAGCAACGTCTACGTCGCCAACTCCTCGGCGAGCAGCCACGCCGTCTTCGACGTCACCGGCTTCTTCCGCTGATCGGACGCTGAGCGGGGGCTGATCGCCGCGCCGGACCGCACCGGACGGCACTGTACCGGCGTTCGCCCGGACCATCGTCAGGCTTGGTCGGACGCACCTGCGCGTCTACGTTGGGGCCCGACTTCAGCCGAGCGGATGGCCCTCCCGCGGTGAGCTGAATTCGGGCTCACCGTCACGGCGCCGACGTTCACGTCGCCGCCCCTCCGAGGACCGCTCGTGAACCGTCCGCCCCGCCCCGCCCCGCCTCGCCGTCTCGCGGCCGTCCTGGCCGCGACGCTCCTGATCGCGAGCCTGCTCGTCGGGTCCGTGGCGACCGCCTTCGGCGCCAACGAGAACTCCGGCCCGATCGCCGCCGAGCCCTCGGCGTCCGTCGAGCCGGTGCCATCGGTCGAGCCTGCCACCGAGCCGACCGTCGAGTCGACGACCGAGCCGACAACCGCGCCCGAGCCCGCGACCGAGCCGGATCCCGCGCCGACCGGGACAGTCGAACCCGATGGCGACGCCGTCATTGCCGGCCTCGTCCCCAGCGTCCAATACGACGAGGCCATGGCGCACGCGAACGACCGGATCACGTTCCGCGGCGGCGGCCGCGTCACCATTCCGTTCACCCCGCGCGCCGGCGACACCTGGAAGATCGATGGCAAGGCGCCCCGTGCCCTGCCCGCCGGCAACGCCACCGGCGCGGCGATCACGAAGAGTCGCGGCGGGAGCTGGGCCGTCAAGGCCCCGACGAGCCTCGCCGCAGTCGCCCTGCCGGTTCGACCCGCCGCGCCCGCGCCCGAGCCGGGTCCCGGCGGCGCCATCCGCCTCCGCCAGGTCTTCGGCTTCCTGCCGTACTGGGAACTGTCCGACAGCTCGACGAGGCTGGACTACCGCGTCCTCTCGACGATTGCCTACTTCAGCGTCGGCTCGGACAAGTACGGCAACATCCTCAAGAAGAACGCCGACGGCACGCCGACGACCGGCTGGGCCGGCTGGGGCAGCTCGAAGCTCACGACCGTCATCAACAACGCTCACGCAAGCAACACGCGGGTCGTCCTGACGGTCTCGATGTTCGCGTGGACGAGCAGCCAGGCGGCGAACCAGGCCGCGCTGCTCAGCAGCGCGACCGCGCGCCAGAACCTCGCCCGCCAGGCGGCGATCGCCGTCCGCGACCGCGGCGTCGACGGTATCAACCTCGATTTCGAGCCGATCGCCTCAGGCCAGGCGGACAACTTCGCGACGTTCGTCCGGACCGTCCGCGCCGAGCTCAACAAGATCGCGCCGGGCTACCAGCTGACGTTCGACACGACCGGCTACATCGGTAGCTACCCGCTCGAGGCCGCGACCGCTCCCGGCGGCGCCGACGCGATCTTCATCATGGGCTACGACTACCGCACCGCCTCGCAGGGCTCGGTCGGCTCGATCGCGCCGCTGACCGGGACGCCGTACGACATCACCGACACCGTCAACGCCTACGCCGCGCGCGTGCCGGCCTCGAAGCTCATCCTCGGCGTGCCGTGGTACGGCCGTGCCTGGTCGACCGACAGCGACCGCGTCCGCGCGAAGAACATCTCGGGCACGAAGTACGGCGCGTCGACGACGGCGGTGTACACGACGGCGATGGACCTCGTCGCCGAGCACGGTCGCCGCTGGGACGGCGTCGAGCAGACGCCGTACGTCGTCTACCACCGCGAGAACTGCACGGCCGCCTACGGCTGCGTCAACCCGTGGCGCCAGCTCTACTTCGACGACGCCGAGTCGCTGAAGCTCAAGTACGACCTCGTCAACCGGATGGACCTGCGTGGCGCCGGCATCTGGGCACTCGGCTACGACGGCCCGCGGCCGGAGCTCTACCAGGCGCTCATCGACAGGTTCGTGACGTTCGACGCGATCGCCCCGACGGTCAGCGCCGGCGCGACGCCCGGATCGTTCTCGCCGAACGGCGACGGCGTCGACGAGCGGGTGACGTTCACGTGGTCGGTGGACGAAGCCGTCACCGGCTTTGCCCGGATCCGCAAGGGCGCGACCGTCTACAAGACCTGGGCCATCGGCAAGAGCGGGACGATCGTCTGGGACGGCATCGACCGAACCGGGACGATGGCGTCCGACGGCCTGCTCCATTTCTCGATCGAGGTCTGGGACGCCGCGCGCAACCGGACGCTGCGGGAGACGCCGTTCGTCCTCGACCGGACCGCGGGCCACCTCGCCTGGAGCCCCGCCCTCTTCTACCCGCACGACGCTGACGCCTACGCACCCAGCGCGCGTGTGTCGTTCGCGCTCGGCCGAACGGCCACGACGACGCTCCGGATCTACACGCTGGCCGGCGACTACGTGAAGACGGCGTGGGCGGATCGCGACCTCGGCGTCGGGACGTGGAGCTACACGTGGACGGGCTTCGACGGCGCCGGGCACCGGGTGCCGCGCGGGTGGTACCGCGCGGTGCTCACCGCGACGTCGTGGATCGGCACGACGACGCTGACCCGCGTCGTGCTCGTCGACGCGTTCTCCGTCGTCGCCTCGCCGGCCAGCCCCACCGGCGGCCAGACGCTGACGCTGACGCTTCGTTCGGCCGAGCCGCTGTCGTCCGCGCCGCGGGTAACCTTCAAGCAGGCCGGCCGCACCGCCGTGGCCCGGACCGCGACGTACCTCGGGGGCGGTCGGTGGCGGGTGGCGTTCAGCGTCGTCAGCGGGGCGGCCGGCTCGGCGACCGTCTCGATCACCGCCCGTGACGGCGCCGGCCGGACGAACAGCCAGTCGCTGACGATCACGGTCCGCTGAGCGGACCGTACACTCCGCGACGATGACGAGCCCAGCCGCCCGGTCGACGCGGCCCGGGGAGGGGACCTGGGTCGTGCTGCCGACCTTCAACGAGGCAGAGAACCTGCCGGGCATCGGCGCGGCGATCCTCGAGGCGCTGCCCGGCGCGACGCTCCTCGTCGTCGACGACGCGTCACCCGATGGCACCGGCCGCCTCGCCGAGGACATGGCCGCGGCCGACCCGCGCGTCCGCGTCTGCCATCGGCCGGGCAAGCAGGGTCTCGGCCGGGCGTACCTCGACGGGTTCCGTGTCGCGCTCGAAGGCGGGGCCGTGGCCGTCGTCCAGATGGACGCGGACTGGTCGCACGACCCCAAGGTCCTGCCCGCGCTGATCGCGCCCGTCACGACCAACGAGGCGGACCTCGTCATCGGCTCGCGCTACGTCGCCGGCGGCGGGGTCGTCGACTGGGGCATCGGACGGCGGCTCATCTCACGGGGCGGTTCGATCTTCGCCCGCACCGTGCTGGCGCTGTCGCCGCACGACCTCACCGGCGGATTCAAGGCCTGGCGCGCGGCGACGCTCGCCTCGATTCCGTTCGACGGTGTCCATGCCGGCGGCTACGTCTTCCAGATCGAGATGACGTACCGGGCCTCGCGCGCCGGCGCCCGGGTCGTCGAGGTGCCAATCACGTTCCGCGACCGGCGCGTCGGGCAGTCGAAGATGTCGCGGCGGATCGTCGTCGAGGCGCTGATCGTCGTGCTGCAGCTGCGATGGGACGAGCTCCGCGCCCGGATCGCCCGGCTCCGCCAGCGGAGCGCGTGACGGCGTCGCGCGGCGGCCCGGCGCGGCCGGCGCCCGGCGTCCGCGTCATCCTCGACGTCAGGCCGCTCCAGGCGCCCGACCGCGCCCCGGCGACGGCCGCGTACCTCGACGCGCTGCTCGCGGCGTTCGACGCGGCGCCGCTCGCGGGTGAGTCGTTCGCGTTCCTCCTCCAGTCGGACCTCGACGACCCGACGGAGCGGTTCACGAACCTCGACGTCGCCGCACGGCGGATGCTGCCCCCGACGCGGCTGCTGCGGTCGGGGGCGCTGACGGTCGACCCGTTCCTGGTGGGCGGTGCGTCGATTGGCGCCGCGTGGCGCGCGGATCGCCATGGCGCGGCGGGCGCGGTCTACCACGCCGCCGGCGGGACCGTGCCGCTCTTCTCCCGCGTCCCGACCGTCGTCACTCTCCTCGACCTGGCGCCGTGGGAGCTGCCGGGGGCGTTCCAGCGGGGCACGACGGTGCGCTTCGGGCAGCGGCTCCGGGCCCAGCTGCTCCGCGAGGCCGCCGCGGTCGTCGTCGGCACGGAGGTCGTCGCGACGGCGGCGCGGCGGCTCCTGCGGCTGAGCCGGGATCGGCTCCACGTCGTGCCGCTCGCCGCACGCGAAGCCTTCCGCCGCCCGACCCAGCGGCCCTCGGACGCCGAATCGGAGCCCGAGACCCCGCGGGCGGAGCGGCCCGCGGCCGATCATCGCGCCGAGCGCGACCGGCTCGGTCTGCCGGAGCGGTACCTCGTCTACTCCGGCCGCTACGACGCCCGGCACGACCTGACGACGCTCCTGCGCGCGCTCGCCGAGCTCGCGGCGGCGCCTCGTCCCACGGGTCTCTCCGGGTCCGCGGCGTGGCCGCCGCGGGTCCTGCTGGTCGGCGCCTCGCCCGACGACCGGGCGGCCCTCGCCCGAGCCGCGGCGCGCGAGGGTGCCGGCGACGCGCTCGCCTACGCGCCGGCCCTCGAGCCGGCCCGCCTCGCGTCGCTCGTCGCGGGCGCCCGCGCCGCGCTGCTCCCGGTCCTGTCGGAGGCGGCCGGCTTCGCGGCCATCGAGGCGGTCGCGGCCGGGACGCCGGTGATCGCTTCGGCCGTCGGGGCGCTGCCGGAGCTCGTCGGCGCGGCCGGGATCCTCGTCGAGCCTCGCGACGTCGGCCGGCTCGCCGTCGCGATCGCGACGGCGTGGGCCGACGATCGCGTGCACGACCGGCTGGCGAAGGCGGCCCGGACGAAGGCGAACGCCGATCCGCGGACCTGGGCCGACGTCGCGTGGGACATGCGGGCGATCTACGCCGGCGCGGCGATTCAGCGGGAGAAGCGGTCGGCCTGAGGGCGGCGGGCCCGGTGGCAACCGGCGAGCCACGCCTCGCCGCGGTCGCGACTATTGCGGCCGGATCACCGGTCGCGGCGGCACCTTGCCGTCGGCGATCCGCACCTTCGTTCCGGTCGGCATGACCTGGACGAACGTCTGCCCGATGGTCATCGTCATCGGCTTGCCGTCCGGGCCGTAGAAGATCGTCGGCTCGGTGATCGAGGCCTTGCGCCACGTGCCCTTGACGGTCCGGCCGTTCGTCGCGATGTACGCCACGCCCTTGCCGACGATCGCCGCCTCGAGCCGGTGCTTCTCGGGATGGCCGTCGTTCAACCGGCCGAAGCGCACCAGCATGATGACGACGTTCTTCGGCGTGACGGGCTTGCCGTCGGCGGCGTCGACCTGGGGCGACGCGCCGGTGACGCTCCGGACGTAGCGGTTGTTCATCCGGTCGTAGTCGTAGCGGATGGCGTTCGCGAGGTATGCGGTCTGGATCGTGCCGCCGATCGGCCGCCGCTCCAACGGCGCATCCGGCGCGAACTGCCACGCCGGCGCCTTCGCCTCGTCCGTCGCGCCGAGTCGCCGGCCGAGCGTTCGCAGGTGCTCGCCGTCCGAGTAGACGTTGTGCGGCGCGAAGCGCGTCCTGACCCGCCACAGGTAGACGCCGCCCCAGCGGAATTCGTCCGCGTTGTAGACCCACTGGCCCCGGCCGCGCTGGCGAAGCGTCGAGATCGCCTGCGGCGATCCGCCGACGTGGACGTAGGTCGCTCGCCATTCCGCCGCCCATTCGATGTAGTACTCGCGCGCGCTTCGCACCGGTCCGACGGACGTCGGCAGCGTGTCCTGGAAGACGAGCATGTAGCGCGGGATGCCGCCCTCGGCGGGCGCGTGCCACACGACGGCCGCGGCGTTGAACCCGGACTGGGGACGCGCGTCGCGATGGTCGTCGATCATCACCGCGATCGGGTGTCGGGCGGCGACCGCCTCGGTGACCATCCGGCCGGTCAGCGGCGCGGGGACGAGGACGGGCGTCGGCACCGGTGTCGGGGTCGGGACGGGAGTGGGACGCGGCGTCGGTGTCGGCGTGGCTGTGGGGCTCGGGCTTGGCCCGTTGGCGATCGGGAGCACGCTGCCGGTGGGCGAGGCGCCGGGCAATCCGACGACCGCAATGCCGACTCCGACGGCGACGCCACCGGCGAGCACCGCGACGGCAATCAGCGCGAGGAGCGCGCGTCTCATCGGGACGACGACGGGCCCGTCGCGCGGGCCGTGACGGTCGGCAACGCGGGGAAGTCCTCTCCGGCGCGGGACGGTCGCGCCGGGTTCAGGATAGCCGAGCCGACCCTCCCCGACTGCCCCGCCGCGGCTGCGGTAGGCTGGCTCCGAACAGGCGCGTGGATCACGCGGGGAGGCAGTCATGGCCGACGAGGCCCATCCCGGACGCAGCCGGCGTTCCGACCATCTCGATCGGGCCGAAGAGGCCGCGCTGCTCGAGGCGGCGGAGCTCGCCGGCGAACGCGATCCGGCGGACGACGCGCCCGGCACCGGTCGCAGGTCGCGGCCGCGGAGCGGGAAGAAGTCGACGACCGGGTCCGCGATGGGTGCCGAGGCGAGGAAGCCGGCCGCGACGCGCCGGGCGGCGGCCCCCGGGAAGCGGGCCGACAAGCCGGCCGGCACCGGCGCGACAGGAACGCCTCAGCCGGCGCCGGCGGCGGCGTCCACGGCGTCCACCCAGTCCAGCGCGCCAACCGCGTCCACGGCGTCCCCCAGCCCGTCGTCGTCGTCCGGCCAGGCCAGCCGGCCGCCGTCCAACGGCGCGACGACCGCGGTCGTCCCCGGCGCCGTCCGCGCCGACTCGGTGATCGTCAGCCAGGGCGGGGTCGGGCTCGCCAACGCGACCACGGTCGACGTCCGGCAGGGCGGCATCGGCCGGGTCGAGGCCCAGGACGTTGCCGTCTCGATGGGCGGGATCGGCATGGCCCGCGGGGATCGCGTCTCGGTCGAGATGGGCGCGATGGGCGCGGCCTTCGCCCGCGAAGCCCGGCTCACGCAGGGCGCGGCCAACGCGATCATCGCTCGTGAGGCGCACGTCGAGCAGGCGCTCGTCCAGACCGTCCTCGCCGAGCGGGTGATCGCGCAGCGACCGATCGGCGTCCTGTTCCTCATCGCCCGCCGCGTCGAGGGCGACGTGCGGACGCTCTTCGACTGGCGGGGGGCGCTCGCGTTCGGCGCGGCCTTCGGAGCCATCGTCTCGCTGTTCCGCCGCCGCCGCTGAGGCCGTGATCGACCCCACGGCCCGCGTCGATCCCGCCGCCGAGCTCGAGGCGGACGTCTCGGTCGGTCCGCGGACGGCGATCTGGGCGCGCGCCCAGGTCCGGCGC
Organism: Candidatus Limnocylindrales bacterium; assembly: GCA_036556145.1. GTDB lineage: Bacteria > Chloroflexota > Limnocylindria > Limnocylindrales > CSP1-4 > JACDAV01. The sequence goes on from DATBKB010000087.1 coordinate 11,600, forward strand.
GGCGCGCGGATCGGGGCGGACGGCGTCGTCGGGCGTGACGCGTTCATCGACGTCGAGGTCACGATCGGGGACCGGGTGAAGATCCAGAACGGTGCCCTGCTGTATCGCGGCGTGACGGTCGAGGACGGGGTGTTCATCGGTCCGGGCGCGATCCTCACGAACGACCGGTATCCGCGCGCGATCACCTCGACCGGCGACCTGGCCGGGGCGGACGATTGGGAGCTCGAGCCGATCCTGCTCCGTCGCGGCTGCTCGATCGGCGCCGGGGCGGTCGTCGTCGCGGGCCTCGAGATCGGCTCGTTTGCGACCGTCGGTGCCGGGGCGGTCGTGACGAAGAGCGTGCCGGGTCACGCGCTCGTGGGCGGCAATCCGGCGCGGCGCCTGGGGTGGGTCTGTGCGTGCGGTCGCCGGCTCCTCGATTCCGGCGGGCACGACGCACCGGCCGAGCCCGAGCGCTACGCCCAGGACACCGATCTCGTCTGCGAGTCGTGCGGCCGCCACTACGGCTACGTGCCGGACGACGAGACGCTCGAGGAGCGAACCGGACCCAGGCAGGTGGCCCGGGCGTGATCCCGATCGCCCGCCCGGACCTCGGGCCGGAGGAGGCCGCCGCGGTCGCCGACGTCCTCGCCAGCGGGATGATCGTCCAGGGCCGTCGCGTCGCGACCCTCGAGGAACGATGGGCCGAGCGCGTCGGGGTCCGTCACGCGGTCGCGGTCAGCAACGGCACGGTCGCGCTGATGGCGACGCTTGCCGGCCTGGGGCTGGGCCCGGGCGACGAGGTCATCACCGTCTCGCACACGTTCGCGGCGACCGCGAACGCGATCCTCTTCACGGGCGCGACGCCGGTCTTCGTCGACGTCGAGCCGGGCACCTGGCTGCTTGACGCGTCGCTCGTCGCGGCCGCGGTGACGCCACGGACGAAGGCCATCGTGCCCGTCCACCTCTTCGGCCTCGTGTGCGACATGGACCCGATCCGGGCGATGGCCGACCGGCACGGGCTGGCGATCGTCGAGGACGCGGCACAGGCCCACGACGCGACGTACAACGGCCGGCGGGCGGGAAGCTTCGGCCACGGGACGTTCAGCCTCTACGCGACGAAGAACATGACGACCGCCGAGGGCGGCTTCGTCACGACCGACGACGACCGGCTGGCCGACTGGCTGCGGATCTACCGGAACCAGGGCATGCGGGCCCGTTACGAGTTCGAGATGCTCGGCTACAACTTCCGGCTGACCGACGTGGCGGCCGCGATCGGCCTGGTCCAGCTCGACAAGCTCGAGCGGAATACCGAGCGGCGGCGCGCGATCGCGGCCGCCTACGACGCGGCGCTCGCCGATCTGCCCGTCGGGACACCGCCGCGTCTCGCCGGCCGCGGCCACGTCTACCACCAGTACACCGTTGAGGTGGGGGAGCGGCGGGACGCAATCCTCGCGTCGCTCCGCGAGAGCGGCGTCGGGGCGGACATCTACTACCCGATCCCGGTGCACCGGCAGCCCTACATCCGCGAACGGGGCATTCCAGCGGAGCTGCCGGTGACCGATCGCGCGGCGGCGACGACGCTCGCGCTGCCGATCTTCCCCGGCCTGACGGACGCGGAGCAGCGACAGGTGATCGAGGCGCTCCGAGCCGCGATCGCGCGGCACGGCGGCCTCACCGCTCCCGCGGCGGCGGCCCGGGCCGCGCGGTGACGCGCGGTTCGGGCCGGGAGGCGATTCTGCGGATCGGCCTCGCCGGGCTCGGCGCCATGGGCCGCAACCACCTCCGGGTGCTGTCCGCCCGGGACGACGTCCTCGTTGCGGCCGTCGCCGATCCGGACGGTCCGGCGCGCGATGCCGCGGCCGCCCAGACCGGCGCGATCGCCTGCCATGACCCGCTGGCGATGATCGAGGAGGTGCCGCTCGACGCGATCGTCATCGCCGCGCCCACGACGGCGCATCTGCCGATCGTCCTCGCCGCGATCGGCCGCGGCCTGCCGGCGCTCGTCGAGAAGCCCATCGCCGCGACGCCGGCCGAGGCGGATCGCATCTGCGCGGCGGCGGATGCTGCCGGCGTGCCGGTCCAGGTCGGTCACGTCGAGCGGTTCAACCCGGCCGTGCTGGAGCTCGGCCGGCGGCTCGACGCCGGCGCGCTGTCGACGGTGTACGCCATCGCCTCGCGCCGCGCGGGACCGTTTCCCGCCCGGATTCGCGACGTCGGCGTGACGGTCGACCTCGCGACGCACGACGTGGACATCCTGTCGTGGGTCGCCCGACAGCGACCGCATCGCGTCTACGCCGAGACGGCGCGGCGCCGGCACGCGGAGCACGAGGACCTGCTGTTCGGGCTGCTCGACTTCCCGTCCGGGACGAAGGGCATGGTCGACGTCAACTGGCTCACCCCCGCGAAACGGCGGCAGCTCGTGGTGCTCGGCGAGGAGGGCATGTTCGAGCTCGATTTCCTCACCCAGCGGCTGACCTTCACGCGGATGCCGAAGACGCCGACGCCGTCGCTCATCGGCGGCTACGCCCCGACCTTCGAGGGCCAGGTCGAGACGATCCCGGTGGCATCGGAGGAGCCGCTCGCGGCGGAGATCGCCTCGTTCGTGGCCGCGATCCGCGGCGGCCGGCGACCGGCGGTCGACGCCGACGACGGCCGGTGGGCCGTGGCGATCGCCGCGGCGCTCCTCGAATCGGCGAGTGCCGCGCGACCCGTGGAGGTCGCGTGACGATCACGACGCGACCGACGCTCGCCGGGCCGTCGCTCCTCGGTGGTTCGATCGAGCTGGAGCCGAATCCGTGCCGCCATGGGGCGCCGACGCTCGTCGCGCCGTGGAGGGGCGAGCCCGGGACCGTGGGCACCGTCGCGGTGGTCGGCGCGGGCAAGATGGGGCTGCCCCTCGCCGCGCAATTCGCGTCGCACGGCTGGCGTGTCGTCGCGGTCGACATCCAGGAGGACGTCGTCGCGGCGATCAACGAGGGTCGCTCGCACCTCGCCGAGGAGCCCGGCCTCCCCGAGATGGTCGCCTCGGCCCACGCCGATGGACGGCTGCGGGCGACGACAGACGGCGCCGCGGCCGCGCGCGAATCGGACGTCGTCGTCCTGATCGTCCCGGTCGCCCTCGACGACGAGCAGAAGCCCGACCATCGGGCGATGGATGCGGCCGTCGCGTCGATCGCGCCCGGGCTCCGTCCGGGGGCGACGATCATTTTCGAGACGACGCTGCCGGTGGGCGACACGCGCGATCGGTACGGTCGCCGCCTGGCCGAGGCGACGGGGCTCGAAATCGACGACGACCTGTTCGTCGCCTTCTCGCCCGAGCGGCTCTTCTCCGGCGCGGTCCTGCGGAATCTCGCCACGTACCCGAAGCTCGTCGGCGGGCTCGGCCCGGCCTCGACCGCGCGGGCCGCCTCGTTCTACGACTCGGTCCTCGACGCCGAGATCGTGACGATGTCCTCGGCCGAGGCGGCCGAGCTCGCGAAGCTCGCGGACACGACCTACCGCGACGTCAACATCGCCTTCGCGAACGAGCTGGCGCGGTACGCCCATCGCGCCGGCGTCGACGTCCAGGAGGTCATCGCGGCGGCCAACAGCCAGCCGTACAGCCACATCCACCAGCCGGGGCTCGGGGTCGGCGGGCACTGCATCCCGGTCTACCCGCACTTCCTCCTCGCCCGCGCGCCGGAGCTCGAGCTCGTCGCGCAGGCGAGGCGCGTCAACGACGGCCAGGTCGGGATCGCGCTCAAGTCGCTCCAGCGGGCGCTCGGCGCCCTCGACGGCGTCGCGGTGCTCGTCCTCGGCCTGACCTACCGGCACGGCGTGAAGGAGCTGGCCTACTCGCGCGCGTTGCCGCTCATCGACCGGCTCGCGTTCCACGGCGCCGCCGTCTCGGCCTGGGACCCGCTGCTCGCCGACGAGGACATCCGCCGCGCCGGCGCGGCGCCGTGGCGATGGGGCGACCGAGGCCCGTTCCGCGCGATCGTCACGCAGACCGCCGACCCGCGCTTCGCGGATCTCGACTTCGACTGGTTCCCCGAGCTCCAGCTGCTGTTCGACGGCCGGAACTCACTGCGCGATCTCCGGCTGCCGAAGCGCGTCGCGTACCAGGGGATCGGCGTCTCCCGGACCCGGTAGTCTCGCGGTCGTGCGAATCGTCAGCGTCGTCGGAACGCGGCCGCAGCTCATCAAGGCCGCCGCGCTCTCGCCGGTGCTTCGCCGCCGCCACGCGGAGTGCTTCGTCGACACCGGACAGCACTACGACGAGGAGCTGGCAGGCTCGTTCTTCGAGGAGCTGTCGCTGCCGCGGCCGGATCGGTCGCTCGGCGTCGGGTCGGGGTCGCCCGCGGAGCAAACCGGGGCGATGCTGGTCGGCGTGGAGGAGGTCCTGAAGGCCGAGCGTCCGGACGCCGTCGTCGTCTACGGCGACACGAATTCGACCCTTGCCGGCACGCTCGCGGCGTCGAAGCTGACGATCCCGGTCGCGCACGTCGAGGCCGGGCTTCGGTCGTTCGACCGGTCGATGCCCGAGGAGGTCAATCGCGTCGTCGCCGACCACCTCGCGCGCTGGCGCTTCGCGCCGACGCCGACCGCGGTCGCGAATCTCGCCGCCGAGGGCGTTCGCGAGGGCGTGGAGCTCGTCGGCGACCTCATGCAGGATCTCGCGGCGCGGGTGTCGGGCGAGGTTCGCGACCCGGCGTCGTTGCGGAGCGTCCCCGTCGACGGCCTCGCGCCCGGCCGCTACCTGTTCGCGACGATCCACCGCGCGGAGAATCGTTTGCCCGAGGCCGTCGCGGCGTGGACGGCGCTCCTCCGCGCCGTCGCACGGCCGGACCGGCCGGTCGTCCTCGCGCTTCATCCCGGCACGCGGGCGGCGATGGAACGCGACGGCCTGTCGGCGGGTCGCGACGTGATCGTCACCGAGCCGCTGGGCTACCGCAGCTCGCTCGCCCTCCAGCTCCACGCCGCGGCCGTGCTGACCGACAGCGGCGGCGTCCAGCGGGAGGCGGCGTGGCTCGGCGTCCCCTGCCTCGTCCTGCGGCGGACGACCGAGTGGGTCGAGGCCCTCGAAGCCGCCGGCGGACGGATGGCGGTGATCGGGTTGGACGCCGGACGGGCCGTCGCCGAGCTCGCGCGGGTCGCGCCGCTCGGTGACGAGACTGCCGCCACGGAGCGCGCCGCGAGGCTGGAACTGGCGCCGGCGGGCGCCGCCGAGGCCATCGCGGCCGCGCTCGATCGCCGATGACCGAGGCCCGGGCCGTCGCCTTCGTCGCGGCCAACACCTTCGAGTACGAGTCGCGCCATCGCCGCGCGGCCGAGGCGCTCGCGGCGGACGGCTGGAACGTCGTCGTCGTCGCGATGGCCGGCTCCGGCCTGCCCGACGAGGAGGTGCTCGCGGACGGCGTCGTCCTGCGGCGGCCGCGCGTCGATCGATCCGTCGCCGGCTGGCTGCCTCGTCCGCTCCGACGGGCGGCGGAACGCCTCATCCGCGTCCGGGCCGGCGCGGAGCGGCTGCCGCCGCGCGAACCCGGTCCGCGCGCCCGGGCGCGCGGGGTGATCGGCCGCGGGCTCGAGATCCTCGCCTACCGGCGCCGCGTCGGGCCGTGGGCATCGGCCGTCGTGGCCGCAGCCCCCGACGCGCGGGTCTTCGTCGCGAAGGCCCTCGTCGCGCTGCCGGTCGCCGCTGAGGCCGCTCGACGGACCGGTGGCCGCTACGTCTACGACGTCGCCGACCTCCACGTCGAGTCCGGCCGCCTCGCGGCCTTGCCGGCACCGCTCAAGGCGTACCTCCGCGGCCGCGAGGCGCGCTGGATGCGCCGTGCCGCCGCGGTTCTCGCGGTGACGCCGGCGATGGCCGACGAGATCGCGCGCCGGTTCCACGTGGCCCGGCCGACGGTCGTGATGAACGCGCGGGAGCGGTGGCGGCCCGACGAGGCCGCACCCCGCCCGACCCGCCTCCGGGAGGCGGCCGACCTGGCCGCCCGCCGGGAGGTCGTCCTCTACCAGGGTGCGTTCCGGCCCGACCAGGGCATCGAGGAGCTCCTCGCCGCGCTCGCGATCCACCCGCTCGCGGGCCGCGCCGTCACGGCCGCATTCCTCGGCTTCGGGCCGCTCGACGGTCGACTGCGACGCGCGGCGGCCGCCTCGAAGGGCCACGTCAAGGTGCTGCCGCCGGTTCCGTCGGACGAGCTCCTCGAGTGGACGGCCGGCGCCGACGTCGCGTTCGTCGGCACGCCGCCCGTCACCCGGAACCAACGGCTGACGACGCCGAACAAGCTCTTCGAGTCCGCGATGGCCGGCGTGCCGGTCGTCGTCGCCGACGGCACGTGGACGGCCGGTCTCGTCCGCGAGCACGGCCTCGGCGCGGTCGTCGACCCGTGGACGCCGCTCGCGATCGCCGAGGCGATCGCCGGGCTGCTCGAGCCGCCGGCCGCCGAGCGGCTCGCGCGGCGGAAGGCGATCCGGAAGACGGCGCTCGAGACGCTCAACTGGGAGACCGAGCGGCGGCGGCTCCTCGAGGCCTTCCGGAGGCTCGCGTGACGGCGCGCCGCGTGGCGCTGCTGCTGAACAACCCGTTCACCGCCGACTCGAGGTCCTGGAAGCTCGCGACGAGCCTCGCCGCGGCCGGGCACGCCGTGACCGTCGTCGCCCGCGCCGCCGACGGGTTGCCGGCGCGAGAGGAACGGCAGGGCTTCACGGTCGTTCGCATCGAGCAGCCCCGGCCGCTGTCCAGGCTGCCGATGCCGCCACTCCCCCCGGGCGCCGGCACGCCGCCCGCCCGCTCGGCGCGGGGTCGCCTCCGCGACTCGATCGGCCGGGCGGTCCAGGCCGTGCGGTACCTCCTGCTCGCCCGCCAGTGGGCCGCGCGGATCGCCCGCGCGGTGCCGGCCGCCGATATCTGGCAGTCGGAGGGCCTCGTGACGCTCCCCGTCGCGCTTCGGCTGCGATCGCGGCTCGGCGGCCGCGTCGTCTACGACTCGCGCGACGTCCACGTCGAGAGCGCCCGCTTCGCGCGGCTGCCCGCGATCTGGCGCCGGCTGCTCGCCCGGGGCGAGCGCCGCTGGGCGCGCGCCGCCGACGCGGTCGTGACGGTCAGCGAGCCCTATGCCGCGGTCCTCGCGGAGATGCTCGGCGTCACGCCGGTCATCGTCATGAACGGTCCGACGCCGTGGGAGCCACCGGACCCGCCGAAGCGGCTGTTCCACGAGCGCTTCGGCCTGGCGCCCTCGACGCGCGTGGTCCTGCACCTCGGCGCGATCCAGCCGCACCGGGGGATCGAGGAGCTCGTCGACGCGATCGCGCTCATCGACGACGCCGTCCTCGTCATCGTCGGCGACGGGCCGCACAAGGCGGCCGTCGAGGCGCGCGCGGCCGCGTCGCCCGCGAAGGACCGCGTCCGGTTCCTGCCGGCCGCGCCGCCCGACGAGCTGCTGCCCCTCAACGCCGCGGCCGACGTCCACGCGATCCCCGTCCAGGCCAGCACCCTCAACCATCGGCTGAACACGCCGACGAAGCTGTTCGACGCGATGGGGGCGGGCACGCCCGTGGTCGTCTCGGACCTGCCGGGGATGGCCGGGATCGTCGGGCCGGCCGGCTTCGGCGTCCTGTGCGACCCGACCGCACCGGTCGACATCGCGCGGGCGATTCGCGCGGTCATCGATGCGCCGCCGGAGCGCCGCCGGGCCCTGCGGGACGCCGCGCTCGCGGCCGCGCGCGGCGAGTACGCGTGGTCGCGCCAGGTCAAACGGCTGTTGGAGCTGTACGACCGCCTCGGCTGACGCGGCGTCCGGGCCCGATCGCCGGCGGCCTCGCCGCTACTGCGCGGGCTTCTCCGCGACGACGTGGAAGAAGTCCTTCGTCAGGTCCCAGCGCGGGTAGCGCCCCAGCACGCCCTCGAACCGCTCGTAGAACGCCTCGTCGAGCGGCCGCTCGGTGAAGCGCAGCGACCGCAGCCGGAATCCCACTCGCCGGAACAACCCCTCGTACTCGGCCCACGTCAGCCGGTTGACCCACGACGGACCGGCGGGCGGCAGGCCCTTGCGGGCATAGAACTCGCGGAAGACGTCATCGGTGAAGAGCAGGTGCGGCCAGGGGAAGAAGACCTCGCGGTAGCGGTGCGACGCCATCGGGCCGCGATGGAGGTTCGCGCCGATGACCGCGAGCCCGCCGGGCCGCAGCACGCGATACAGCTCGCGCAGCGTCCCGTGCGGATGCGTCACGTGCTCGAAGACCGAGAACGACACGATCCGGTCGAACGAGTCGGGCGGGAACGGCTGGTCGACGGCGAGGTCGGCCATCACGAACCGCGTGTGTTCGTCGGTGAGCGAGGGCCACGACTTGCGGGCGACGATGTCGATGCCGGTCGCGTCGGCGTCGAAGCGATGGCTCAGCATCCAGACCTCGAACCCGGCGCCGCAGCCGAACTCGAGCGCGCGTCGGCCCGTGAGGTCGACCTCCTCGTGAACCATGTCCAGCCGCTTCCGAGCGCGGGCGGCGGCCGATGCCGGGTCGTTGCCGCGAGGCTGCGGCACGATGGGCTTCGAGGCGTACTCCTCGTTGAGCTCTTCGAACAGCGCGACGTCGAAGACCGGCGCGGCCTTTCCCGAGGGCCCGTAGCGCCGGTCGGTGATCGCGACGGCGTCCTCGACGAGCGGCGGGTCCGGCCCGTCGCCGGCAACCGGCTTCGCGGTTGCCGAGACGAGGTGCTTCGGCAGGTTCTCGGCCGGCGTGGCGACAGCCGGGCCGCGACGTCGTGACCCGCGATCGACGCCGTCCGCGACCGAGCGGGCGAACCGCATGAACCGCGCGCGGCCCACCGGCAGCCGGCCGATGAGCGCCTTGAGCGTCCGCCGCAGCGGGGGATAGGCGGCCGCGCGGCGCAGAGCGGTCACCGGCGGATCACTCGCCCGTCACCGGCGTGGCTTCTCGAGGACGACCTGGAAGAAGTCGCGCTGCAGGTCGGACCGCGGGTAGCGGCCGAGCACGGATTCGAAGCGAGCGTAGAACGCCTCGTCGAGGGGCGTCTCCCGGAACTTCAGCGAGCGCACCCGGAACCCGATCCGGCGGAAGTGATCCTCGTACTCCGCCCACGTGAGATGGTTCACCCACGCCGCGCCCACCTCCGGCAGGCCCTGGCGCCGGTAGAACTCGCGGAAGACGTCGTCGGCGAAGAGCAGGTGCGGGAACGGGAAGTGGACCTCCTTGTAGCGGTGCGACGCCATCGGGCCGCGGTGGAGGTTGGCCGCGATCCAGGCGAGCCCGCCCGGCCGCATGACCCGGAACAGCTCCTCGAGGGCGGCGTGGGGATGGTGGACGTGCTCGAAGACGTAGAACGAGAAGACGCGGTCGAAGTGGTCGGCCGGGAACGGCCGGTCGACCGCGAGGTCGGCCAGGACGAGGTGGGTCCGCTCGTCGATGAGCGTCTTCCACGCGACGCGCTCCTCGATGTCGACGCCCCAGGAATCGGCGCCGTAGTGATGGGCGAGCAGCCAGACCTCGAAACCGCCCCCGCAGCCGAACTCGAGGACGCGCTTGTCGCGAAGGTCGATCGCCTTGTGGACCCACGCCAGCCGGCCGAGGGCCCGGTTGGCCATCGCCGCGTCGTCGTACTCGAGCGGGTCCGGCACGAGCGGTTTCGAGGCGTACTCGGCGTTGAGCCGCTCGAAGAGGTCGATGTCGTAGACCGGTTCGGCGGCCGCCGCCGGGTGCCGTGACGTGACGATGTCGAAGGGCTCGCCCGCGACACGGGGCGGCGTCGGCGCCGGCCCCGGGATGGCCGGCCAGCCGCCGGGCGGGTGCGTGCCGTTGACCCCGATGACCCGGCGGGCCGCGACGATCGCCGAGGTGCGACCGATCGGCAGGCGCTCGAGGACGCGTCGCGCGGTCGCCCGCAGGAGCCGCGAGCCGGTGAGCGGTCGGGTGACGCTGAGCCGTGACGTGGCCCTCTCCTCCTCCGTTCTTCGTCGTTCCCGTGGCGGCGGCTGTCGTTGTGCTGCCGCCGGGGGTCGGTGGCCCCTAGCCGGCCGCGGCCGGCGCCTCGGCGAACCGTTGTCCTTCGGTCTCGGCGAGCAGCTTGCGCTCGGTGACCCGCTGCCGGTAGAGCTCGGTGACCTCCCCCGGCTCGCCCTCGCGGATGATCTGGCCGCGTTCGACGAGCATCGCGCGATTGCAGAATTCCGTCACGTACGCGAGGTCGTGCGTGACGAGCACGATCGCCTTGGCCCTCCCGATGAGCTCGCGGATCCTCGCCTGGCTGCGGGCCCGGAACGTCTGGTCGCCCGTGCCAAGGACCTCGTCGAGCAGCAGGATGTCCGGGGTGATCGCGGTCGCGATCGCGAACCCGAGCCGCGCCTTCATGCCCGTCGAGTACGTCTTCACCGGCGCATCGATGAACGCGCCGATGTCGGCGAACTCGATGATCGACGGCGTCAGCGCCGCCATCTCGCGGTGGTCGACGCCGAGGAAGGCGCCGGCGAGGTCGATGTTGTCGCGACCCGACAGCTCGAGCTCGAAGCCCGCGCCGAGCGTCAGCAGCGTCGACACGCGACCCTGCGTCTGGATCTCCCCCTCGGACGGCTCGAGGATCCCGGCGAGGGCGAGGAGGAGCGTCGACTTTCCGGCGCCGTTGGGGCCGATGATCGCCAGCGACTCGCCGTGGTCGAGCCGGAAGCCCACGTGCCGGAGGGCCCAGAAGTGCTTCGGCGCGCCGTCGCCGCCGCGGCGCAGCAGGCCCGGGAGTGAGCTCTTGATCGTCGTCCGGCGGGTCAGCCGCAGGTTGTAGCGGATCCCGAGGTCGCGAACCACGATCGCGGGCTGGCCGGCCGCGGTCGCACCCACTACAGGATCCTCGCGAACGCCGGCTCGACCCGCTTGAACAGGGCGAGGGCGAGGATCAGGAGCAGCACCGAGAGCGCGAGGACCCACAGCAGGCCGAGCCACTGCGGCGGTCCCATGCCCCAGGTGATCGCGCGGTAGGACTCGAAGAGCGGCGCGAAGGGGTTGAGCGACAGGATCGTCCTCGCGGTCCCATGGCCGATGTGGTCGAGCGAGTAGAGGCCCGGCGACAGGTAGAACCAGAGCCGGACGATGTGGCGCATGACGTTCTGGACGTCGCGGTAGAAGGCGTTGCACGCCGAGAGCGCGATGGCCAGCGCGAGGGTGAAGACGAACTGGACCGCCGCGACGACCGGCAGGAGCAGGACCCACGGCGAGAGCCGGTCGAGGAAGAACAGGTAGACGATGCCGAGCGCGATCAGCCCGATCATGAAGCTCAGGGTTCCGGCCACGACCGCGGCGGTCGGCAGGACGACCTTCGGGAACTGGATCTGCCGGATGAGGCTCTGCCGGTTGACGACCGACATCGTCGCGTCGTTGACGGTCGTCGCGAACCACTTCCACGGCAGGACGGCGGCGAAGAGGAACAGCGCGTAGTCCGGGATCTGGCGGGTCGAGATGAACGACACGAGGACGTAGTAGACGGCCATCTGGAGGAGCGGGTCGAAGATCCACCACAGCTGACCGAACAGCGTGTCGACGTGGGTCCGCTTGAGGTCCGCGCCGACGAGATAGCGGATGAGCCGCTGGCGCTGGACGATGTCCCGGAAGCCCTCGAGGGCGAGCGAGAGGAGGCTCCGGCGCGCCGCTTTCACGAGAGGTGGGGCGAGCGCCTCCGTGGTGGGACCGGTCATGGGCGGCCGTAGGGTAGCACGGGCCATGCGGCGGCCGACGCTCAGGCCGGGGCCGGCCGCGGGACGCGCAGGCGGCGGACGAGCTCGCGGCTGAAGCGCTCCGACAGGCGGTGCGGATCGTGCTCGCGAGCGACGTCGAGCGCCGCGGCCCGTGCCTCCGGCGTGCGGAGCGCGTCGGCCGCGAGGAGGGCGTCTGTCAGCGACTCCCGGTCGCCGGGGACGAACGTTCGGCCGATCCTCGGAGTGATCGTCTCGGCCATCGCGCCGACCGCCGGCGCGACGACCGGTAGCCCGAACGAGAGCGCCAGCATCAGGACGCCGGAGTTGAGGGAGCGGAGGTACGGCATCACCGCGATGTCGGCCGCGCGGAGGAACAGCTGCATGTCGTCGCCCGGGATCTTCCGTGCGTGGAGGCTGACGAACGGGTGGAGCAGGCAGCGCTCGAGGAACGCGTCGACCTCCGGGTCGCGCGACGGGCCGCCCGCGACGATCAGGCGGCGCGTGCCGCGGCCGCGATCGATCGCCGCGTCGAACGCGTCGAGCATCTGGTCCAGGCCCTTGTACGGCTTGATCGCGCCGAGCAGCGCGTAGACCGTGTCGCCGGCGGGGACGCCGAGCTCCCAGCGGGCCGCCTCGGGCGAGATCGTGTCGACGTATGCCCCCACGTAGCTCGGGTGGGGGACATGGAGGACGCGCTCCTGCGGGATCGAGAACCACTCGCCGACGGCCGCCGGCGTATTCGCCGAGAGAACATGGACGACCGCCGCTCGGTCGACGATCGCCTGCTGGAGCGCCGCTTCCATCGCCGGCATCCGCGCGTCGTGGGGCAGCGTGTTGTGGACCGTCCAGACGATGCTGCCGCCGCCGGCCGCGAACCGGTCGAGGCGCTCGCTGAAGGCGGCGAGCCGCGATCGTGCCTCGCGCTCGTCGGCACTGCCCTCGAGGATCTTGTTGGTCCAGTGCAGGTGGAGCGCCTGGCGCGCACCGGCGCCGCGGGCCACGGCCGCGACGTCGTCGAGCTCGTCGAGGTTGTGGAGCGGCACGGCGGCGATCCCGTGGCGCCACGCTCGCGAGTAGAGCAGGGCCTGGAACGGGTTCATCCGGGCGATCGGGTGGTAGGCGAGGAGGATCGGCTCGTCGATCCCCTGCCCGTCGAGCTGCTGGAGCGCTGAGGCCGCGTCACCGACGGCGAGGCCGCGCTCCGCTGTGCGTCCGCGGAGCTCGCCGTTCACCCCGCGGCGACCGACTCGGCCGACTCGGCCGATGCGGCGGGCCGTCCCGGCCCGACGGCGCGCCCGACCTCGCGACGGACGTCGGACCGCCATCGGTCGAGGGTCTCCGCGTAGATCTCGCGGTAGCGGGCGCCGTTCCTGGCCCACGTCCGCTCGGCGAGGACCCAGCGGCGCCCTTCCTCGCCGAAGCGGCGCATCGTCTCGGGCTGGTCGATGAGCGTCTCGACCGCGTCGGCGAGAGCGTCCGGGTCGCCGTGCTGGAACTCGAGGCCGCGCTCGCCCGGCGCCGCGATCTCCACGAGCGCGGGGAGGTTCGCGACGACGAGCGGCTTGCCCATCGCCATCGCCTCGAACGGCTTGAGCGGCGTCACGTAGCGCGCCGCCCGGTCGTTGCGTCGCGGAACGACGAACACGTCGAGCAGGGCGTAGTGCGCGCGAACCTCGTCGTGGGGGACCTTGCCGGTGAAGACGACGGCGTCCGCCACGCCCGACCGATGGGCGATCGCCTCGAGCTCCTCTCGTCGCGCGCCGTCACCGACGATGAGGGCCGTGACCTTGCGGCCGCGGACGAGGAGCTTCGCGGTGGCCTCGATGAGCAGCTCCTGGCCCTCGCGCGGATGGTCGAGGTTGCTGACATAGCCGATGACGGTCTTGCCGTCGAGCCGGTAGCGCCGGACGAGGTCCGGATCGGGGGCGGCCGGCTGGAAGGCCTCGGGATCGACGCCGTTGGGCATGAGGTGGATGCGGTCGCGCGGCACGCCGCGCGTGGCGATGTCGTCGCGCATCGCCTCGGCGATCGTGATGATCGTGTCGGCCGAGCGCATCGCCCGGTTCTCCGTCTCGAAGCGGCGCTTGTAGTGCTCGCTGTACTCGGCTCGGTCGTGATCGGCGGTCCACGTCGTCTCGAAGAACGAGCGGACCTCGTAGACGAGCGGCAGGTCGAGGTGCTCGCGAAGGGCGAGGCCGACGAGCGCGGTCTCGTAGCCGCGGAAGCCCGACGAGGCGTGGATGATCGCCGGCCGCTCATGGCGCGCAACCCGGGCCGCCATCCACGCGTAATCGGTCAGCAATCGGTCGAACGGCTGGTCGGTCGGATAGCCGGGGCCGAGGTCGAGCCGGTGGTGGGGGATGCCGTCGATGACCTCGCTGCTCGGGAAGTCGCCGATGCCGTCCTTGCGCGGGAACCCGAGCGAGGTGACGACGAACGGCTCGAGGCCGGCGTCTCGCTGGGACAGGAGCGTGTAGCGGCTCCGCATCGTGAACCCGTTCTGGTGGTAGGGAACGGATTCCTTGAGCAGGTGCATGACGGCGCGATCGTCGCGCGGCTGAACGGGCCGCGGCGGCCCCGGGATCCGCGGCAGCCAACGCGGATCGGTCTCGACAAGCCGGCCGAGCCACGATCGCTCCTGGTAGGCGAGGATCGGGTCGTCCTCGATCGTCCGGAGCCGGCGCAGCGCGGCCACGACCTCGCTGAGGTCGCCGCGGCGGGCGTGGATGTCCTTCTTGAGCGTCAGCGCCCGCCGGCTGTCCGGGTGGCGGGCGAGGACCGAGTTGACGCGGGCGAGGGCGATCTCGTAGGCGCCGCTGTCGAAGGCGCGGCGGGCGCGGTGCCAGGCCATCGGGTCGATCCACGGCTCGCGGCGCGCGCGCGACCCGCCGCCGCGGCCCTTGCCCCGCTTGCCGGTGACGAGCGAGTACGCCTCGCGGGCGAGCCCGATGAGAGCTTCGTCGCGCGGCGGTGGAAGGAGATCGGCGATGCGCTTGACGGCGCCCTTGAGGCGCTTCCTGGGGTCGCGGGCGGTCGATCGGGACGTCATGGGCCCGAGGATAGACAACGCAGCCGGAACGGGCCGGCGGGATCGATCCGTCGCCGAAAGACAACGATCTCGCAAGTTCGGTGCCCGGTGCGCCCGGGCCACGGATTCGTGGAGCCGGCTCAGACCGCCCCGAGCCGCTCGTACAGCTCGCGATACCGACGCCCGTTCCGCGACCACGTGCGGTTCTCGGCCACCCAGGCGCGGGCGGCGCGACCCAGCGCCTGCCGGCGTGAGGTGTCGTCGAGCAGCGGCTCGACGACGTCCGCGAGGCTCGTCGCGTCCTCCGGTCGGAAGACCAGCCCGGTCTCGCCGTCCGCGACGATTTCGCGAAGCGCATCGACGCCACTGACGACGACGGCTCGCTCGAGCGCCATGGCCTCGTACGGCTTGAGCGGCGTCACGAGTCGCGAGACGCGGTCGTTCGTCCGCGGCACGACGAAGACGTCGATGACCGAGTAGTAGCGCTGGACGTCCGCGTGGTTGACGCGGCCGGTGAAGATCGCGGTGCCGGCGCCATCCGCGCCCGGGCCGAGGCCGAGCCGCCGGCTCTCCGCCTCGAGCGCCGGCCGGTCCTCGCCGTCGCCGACGATCAAGGCCCGGACGCGGCGCCCTCGGTCGCGGAGGATCGCCGTGGCCTGGAGCAGGTAGCGGATCCCCTCGTAGCCGGTGAGGCTCGACACGTAGCCGATGACCGTCTCGCCGGCCTGGATCCCGAGGGCGGCGGCGAGCGCGTCATCCCGGCCGCGCGACACGAAGCGGTCGACGTCCACGGCGTTCGGGATGACGAGGACATCCGCCGGCTTCGCGCCGCGACCGACGATGTCCACGCGCATCGTCTCGGACAGCGTCACCACGGCATCCGCGGCGAGCATCACCGCGGTCTCGGCGGCCTTCGCTCCGGAGTAGCGCTCCGCCTCCGGCGGGTTGCCGGCGGCGCCAGCAGCGCCGGCGGCCTGGCGTGACGCCCACGTCTCTTCGAGGAACCCGCGGACCTCGTAGACGACCGGGATGCCGAACCGGTCGCGCAGGGCGAGCGCCACGGCGCCGTTGAGGAAGTTCGAGGCCGGATGGAGGGCCGCGGGACGCAGCCGGGCGACGAGGCCGGCAGCCTCGCGAGCGGTCTCGGTGGCGATTCGCTCCGGGCCGGCGCTCGGGTCGAGGCCGGGGGCGAGCCGGTGGTACGGAATCCCGTCGACGCGTTCCTCGCGAGCGACGCGAAGCACGCCCTCGTTGAGCGGGAAGCCGGCGCGCGTCGCGAAGTGTGGATCGAGGCCCGCGTCCGCCTGGCTTCGACCGATGGACTGGGCCCGGACGGTGTACCCGGCCTGGCGGTATGGCAGCGAGTTCGTCAGGAGGTGGAGGATTCGGCCGCGCGTCGCCGCATACGCCATGGTCCGTGGGGTCGGTGCCGGCAGCACGGGCCGCCAGCCAGGCTCGAGGACTCGCAGCTCGCCGGCGGCGCGGTCGCGGATCGCCCGCGCCGTCGCCGACGGTCGCGCGGCGAGCGATTCCGAGGCGAGCTGCGACGCGAGCCCGTACCGGCCGGTCCGCAGCGCGATGTCCGCACGGAGCGCAAGCGCGCCGGCCGTGCCCGCAGCCCCGCGACCCACGAGCGACTCGGCAACGTGCTGCGCGGCCGCGACGGCGTCGAGCGCGAGCAGCGCGCGAGCGAGCCGGAGGGCGGTCCGTGGGTCGACCGAGCCGCTCGTCCCCAGCCGCTCGGCCTCCGCGACTCCGGCCGGGCCGCGTCCCGCTGCCGCCGCGCCGACGAGGGCGAGCACCGGATCGCGCCGTCCGGCGAGCCCGAGCGCTCGACCAACCGCGCGCCGCAAGGGTCCCGGCAGCGCCGCCAGCAGCCGCACGAACGCCTTGAGCTTCTGCCCCGCGACCTGTCGCCACGTCCCGGCCGGGTCCCTGACGAGCCCGCGCGCCGCGACGAGGACGCGGCGGCCCGGATTCACCGCCGGGGTTGGTGAGTGGCCGTTCCCGGCATACTGGCCCGAGCCGCCACGCGCGGGCGCGCCGCGCGGGCGCGCCGTTCAGGCGCGCCAGGAACGGGAGTCATGCCCGAGACCGTAGCACACGTCGTCGGCGCGAGGCCGAACTTCATGAAGGCGGCGCCGGTCATTCGGGCGCTCGGCGAACTCGGCGTCTCGCAGACCGTCATCCACACCGGCCAGCACTACGACGCCGCGATGTCGGACGTGTTCTTCCGCGACCTGGGCCTGCCCGAGCCGGACCTCAACCTCGGGGTGGGATCCGGATCCCAGGCCGTCCAGACCGCGGCGATCATGGTCGCCCTCGAGCGCGCCTTCGCCGACATCCGCCCGGCACTTGCGGTCGTCTACGGCGACGTCAACTCGACGATCGCCGCGGCCCTCGTGGCGTCCAAGACGGGCCTGCCGCTCGCGCACGTCGAGGCCGGCCTGCGGAGCTTCGACGACACGATGCCGGAGGAGATCAACCGCCGGGTCACGGACCTCCTGTCGGACCTGCTGTTCGTCACGTCGGCCGAAGGCGTCGTGAACCTGCGCGCGGTCGGCATCCCGGCCGAGCGGATCCACCTCGTCGGCAACCCGATGATCGACACGCTCCTCGCCAACCTGGACCGCTTCGACGCCGAGCGGATGCGCCGCGAGCTTTCGCTCGACGGCGGTCCGTACGCGGTCGCGACGCTCCACCGTCCGGCGAACGTCGACTCGCCCGAAGCCGCTGCCAGGATCGTCGCGGCCGTCAACGGCCTCGCGGGCCTCCTGCCGCTCGTCCTCCCGCTCCATCCGCGCGGCCGACCGACGCTCGAGGCCGCCGGTCTCGCATCGTCCGGGCGACTTCGGGTCGTCGAGCCGCTCGGCTACGTCGACTTCATCTCCCTCGTCCGTGGCGCCTCGATCGTCCTGACGGACAGCGGCGGGATCCAGGAGGAGACGACGATCCTCGGCGTCCCCTGCCTGACCGTCCGTCCGAACACCGAGCGCCCGATCACGATCACCCACGGCACGAACCGTCTCGTCACGCCGGAAGAGGTCGTCCCGCTCGCGCGGGGCATCCTCGAGGATGGCATCGCCCGCCCCGCGGAGGGGCCGCCGCTGTGGGACGGTCACGCCGGCGAGCGGATCGCCGCGATCCTCGCCGGCTGGCTCGGCCGGCAGGCAGATGGCGCACGCTAGACTCTCCGCCATCCCATCGACCGATTCGGAGGAACCGTGACCGACGATCGACGCGTGGCCGTCATCGGCCTCGGCTACGTCGGCCTGCCGCTCGCGATCAGCTTCGCCGAGGCGGGGTTGCAGGTCGAGGGCATCGACGCCCTCCCGGCCCGGGTCGACGAGCTCAACGCAGGCTCGTCGCCGATCGACGACGTCACCGACGACCGGCTCCAGGCGGCCCTCCAGCGCGGCCTCCAGGTGTGCCCGCCGGACCGGTCGGACCTCAAGGCCGCGGACGTCGTCTTCGTCTGCGTCCCCACCCCGATCACGTCGACGAAGGACCCGGACCTCAACCCGGTCATCACCGCCGCTCGCTTCATCGCCGAGCGCATCCGGAAGGGCCACCTCATCGTCCTCCAGTCGACGACGTTCCCCGGCACGACGACGGGTCCCTTCAGGGAGGTCCTCGAGACGAGCGGCCTCAAGGCGGGCGAGGACTTCGACCTCGCCTTCGCACCGGAGCGTGTCAATCCCGGCGACCCGGCGAGTGCCTCGAAGGCGATCCCCCGGCTCGTCGGCGCGACGACGCCGGAGGGCACGAAGCGCGCCGCCGCCCTGCTTCGCAACATCAACGACAACGTCGTGGCAGTGTCGTCGCCCGATGCCGCGGAGCTGGCCAAGCTCCTCGAGAACGTCTTCCGGAACATCAACATCGCGTTCGTCAACCAGCTCGCGCTCCTCTGCGAGCGGATGGGCCTCGACGTGTGGGAGGTCATCGACGCCGCGGCGACGAAGCCGTTCGGCTTCATGCGCTTCACGCCGGGTCCGGGCGTCGGTGGCCACTGCATCCCGGTCGATCCGTACTACCTCTCCTGGCGAGCCCGCGAGTTCGACTTCGTCGACCGCTTCATCGAGATCGCCGGCGACATCAACTTCGCGATGCCCCGCCACGTCGTGGACCTCACGGCAGAGGCGCTCAACGACCGATCGAAGGCCCTCAAGGGTGCGCGCGTCGGCGTCATCGGCGTGGCCTTCAAGCCGAACGTCCGCGACGCGCGCAACAGCCCCGCCGCGGAGATCCTCGCGCTCCTCGCCGATCGCGGCGCCGAGGTCGACTACCACGACCCGTACGTGCCGTCGTTCACCGACGCGTCCGGCACGGTCCGCCAATCCGTGCCGATGGCCGACCTCGTCCGCCGCAGCGACGTCGTGGTCGTCGTCACCCCGCATCGCGCGATCGACTGGGCGGCCGTCTACGCCAACGCTCTGCTTGTCGTCGACACCGTCGACAGCTCATCCGGGCGGGCGACGAAGCCGCGCCAGGTCCTCCGACTCGGGGCGGGATGGTCGACGCGACCCTGAATCCGCCCGAACCGAAACGGGCGCGACGCCCCGTCGCGATGGTCGCGCACTCGTACTACGAGGAGGACCCGCGCGTCCGCCGCGAGGCCGAGTCGCTGGTCGCCGCGGGCCGCGAGGTCGACGTGTATGCCTTGCGGCGGCAGGAGGACGGCCCGGATGGCGTCGTGGACGGCGTCCACGTCCGCCGGCTCGACGTCCAGCGCCACCAGGGGGCGTCGCTTGGCGTGTACCTCCGCGAGTACGTCGACTTCTTCGTCCGCGCAACGCTCGCCTTGACCGCGGCGCATCGGAAGCGCCACTACGGCCTCGTCCAGGTCCACACGCTGCCGGACTTCCTGTCGTTCGCGGCGCTGCCGCTCCGGACCGTCGGCGTGCCGGTCATCCTCGACCTCCACGAGGCGATGCCGGAGTTCTTCCGGAGCCGTTTCCCGCGGGCCTCGAATCCGCTCGCCCATGCCGCGCTGCGGATCCAGGAGCGCATGTCGATTGCCGCGGCGTCGCACGCGATCACCGTCAACGACGCGCTCGGGCGGCGGCTCGTGAAGCTCGGCGTCCCGAAGGACAAGGTGTCGGTCGTCATCAACAGCCCATCCCTCGCGCGCTTCGACCCGAAACGGCATCCGCGACGCGCCTTCGCGTGGGATCGCATGGTTCGACTCATCTACGCCGGCGCGCTGACCCCGACCTACGAGGTCGACGTCGCGATCGAGGCCGTCGGCCGCGTCCGCGAGCGCCGGCCGGACGTCGACCTCGCCTTCGACGTCTACGGCCGCGGCGATTCCGAACCGGCCCTGCGGGCCCTTGCGGAGAAGCTCGGCCTCGCCGAACGCGTGACATTCCACGGACGCATCCCGCTCGAGGACGTGCCGGCCGCCATCGCCGCCGCCGATATCGGCGTCGCCCCGACGCGCCGCGACCCGTTCACCGACGTCAGCATCTCCACGAAGATCTTCGAGTACGTGGCGATGGGCCGGCCGGCGATCGCCTCCCGGCTGCCGCTCGTCGAGCAGACCTTTCCGCCGGGAACGGTCGAGACCTACCCGCCGGGGGAGCCGGACGGGCTGGCGGACGCGATCCTCCGCCTCGTCGACGACCCGGCCGGCCGGGAGGCGGCGATCCGCCGCTCGGTCAAGCGGGTCATGGCCCTTGCCTGGGAGCGGGAGGCGGAGCGGTACGTCGCGCTCGTCGACCGGCTGGCCCGGGACGGCTGAGCCGGGCGCCGCCCGGAGTTGCGCTACGATGTCCAGCCCGTCCCACCGGCGCACGCCGGTTCACCCTGCAGGACCCCCATCGCTCCATGACCTATCGCGCCAAGCCCGTCGTCAAGCGGACCCACCGGCCGTCGTGGGAGAGCCAGGATCGCCGGAACTTCTATACGAACCTCGGCTTCGGCCTCGTCGTCGTCATCGCCGTGGTCATCCTCGCCGCCGCCGGGATCGCCACCTGGTACGACCAGCACCTTGCCCCCGTCGCCTCGGTCGACGGTCAGACGATCACGAAGGACGACTTCAACCGCCGGTTCGAGGTCGAGGCGTTCCGGCTGACCCAGGCGAGGAGCCGGATCCAGACGGAGCTCGCCGCCGGTCGCCTGACCGAGGAGCAGGCCCAGGCGCAGACGCAGTTCATCCAGCAGCGGGAGCAGCAGGTTGGGACCATCGTCCTCGAGCGCCTCATCGACGCGAAGGTCACCTCGGTCCTCGCCGCCCAGGAAGGCGTGACGATCACCGACGCGGACATCGACGCCCAGCTGACGAAGGAGGCGACGCTCCCCGAGCAGCGCCACGCGTGGATGATCGAGGTCGAGCCGAAGGTCGACGAGGGCAAGGACGAGCCCACGGCCGAGGCGAAGGCCAAGGCGAAGGAAATCGCCGACAAGGCGCTCGCCGATCTCAACGGCGGGAAGGCATGGGAGGACGTCGCCAAGGCCGTGTCGACGGCGTCGACCGCGCCGATCGGCGGCGACCTCGGCTGGGTGTCGAAGGACTTCAACCTCGACTCGAAGTACCTCGACGCGATCTTCGCGCTCAAGGAGGCGGGCCGGACCGCCGTCGTCGAGGGCGAGGACGGCGTCTACCGAATTGGCCGCGTGACGGACATCGTTCCCGAGGCGCTCGACCACGTCTACCAGGACAACCTCGCGAAGCTCGACCAGCCGAACTACCGGTCCGCGGTCAAGGTCGACCTGACGCTCGAGCGGCTCGAGAAGAAGATCACCGATGCCGCGCTGGCGCCGGCGCCGCAGCGCCGCGTCGCGGAGATCTTCATCCAGGCGCCGGACCAGGAGCCGCTCGAGGGCGCGGTGAAGACCCGCCACATCCTCTACGCCCCGAACGACGACCCCCAGAAGGCGAGCGAGGTCAAGGCGGACGATCCGGCGTGGGCGAAGGCCGAGGCCGACGCGAAGGCGGCGTACGACAAGATCAAGGCGGATCCGAAGCTGTTCGACGAGATCGCGCGGAAGGAGTCCGACGAACCGGGCGCCGACACGACCGGCGGCAAGCTGCCGTACTTCGACCCGACCCAGGCAGAGGAGGGCGGTGGCCTCGACCCGGACTTCGGCGCGGCGATCTTCAAGGAGGGCCTGAAGGCGGGCGACCTCCTGCCGCCGGTCAAGAGCGCCTTCGGCTGGCACGTCATCCAGGTCATGTACTTCCCGCCCGATCTCGACCAGGCGAAGAAGCTCAAGACGCAGCTGGACGGCGGGGCCAGCTTCGCCCAGCTCGCGAAGGACTTCTCCGAGGGATTCGAGGCCAAGGACGGCGGCGAGCTCGGGTGGGTCGCCCGCTACCAGCTTCCGAAGGAGTCCGAGGACGCCATCTTCGCCACGGCCGTCGGCAAGATCTCCGAGCCGCTCGAGATCGACGGCGACGGAATCCACCTGTTCAAGGTCCTCGAGGAGAAGACCCGCGCCCCCGATGGCGACCAGAAGGACACGATCGAGCAGACCGCGTTCTCGAACTGGTACGAGGCGAAGCGCACGGAGTTCGACATCAAGCGCGAGGTCGACTTCTCCGCCGGAGCGGGCTGATCCCGGCGTGCTCGACGCCCTCCTCGCCGAGGCGCGGCTGCGCTGGGCCCTCGATCCCGGGGCAGGGCTGCAGATCGTTGCCGGCGAGCGGTTGATCGAGGCGCCGATCGAGCCGTCGCGACCGGTCCTCATCGTGCCGGCGGCCGCGCTCGGTGCCGACGCCGACGCCAGCCCGTCGCCACTGCCCGGGCGCCACGGACCGCGCGGCCGCGACGCGATCGCGGTCCTGCGCCGCCTCTACCCCGCGGATCATCCGGTCGGGCGATTCGGTGCGGCCGAGGGTTCGACGGTCGGCGCGCTCGCGCCCGGAGACCTGGCGGCGCCGCTCTACCTCCGGCCCGTCGAGCCCGAGCTGGCATCGGCGGGGCCCTGGGCGATGCCATACATCTCGGATCGGCTGCGCCGGCCGGACGGCTGCCCCTGGGACCGCGAGCAAACCCACGAGTCGCTCCGCCACCACCTGCTCGAAGAGGCGTACGAGGTCTACGACGCGCTCGCCGCCGGCGCGACCCCGGCCCTGGCGGGTGAGCTCGGCGACCTGTGGCTCCAGATCGTCCTTCATGCCCAGCTCGCCGCCGAGGAAGGCGTCTTCGACCTGGCTGACGTCCAGGCGGCGATCGCGACGAAGATCGTCCGCCGTCACCCGCACGTCTTCGGCGAGGCCGAGGCCCGGACCGCCGGCGACGTCAGCCGGCAGTGGGAGCGGATCAAGGCGGTCGAGCGAGCGGCCGAGGTCGCGGCCGGGGACACCCCCGCCGCTGCCGGGGACACCCCCGCAAAGGGCGCCCTCGACGGCATCAGCCCCTCGATGCCCGCGCTCGCCGCAAGCCAGGAGATGCAGGAGCGGGCCGCGAACCTC
The DNA here is from genome assembly GCA_036556145.1 of Candidatus Limnocylindrales bacterium. GTDB lineage: Bacteria > Chloroflexota > Limnocylindria > Limnocylindrales > CSP1-4 > JACDAV01. The sequence goes on from DATBKB010000087.1 coordinate 34,707, forward strand.
GGCTACGATTGGCCGTCGCTCGAGGGCGTCCTCGAGAAGATCGGCGAGGAGCTCGAGGAGCTCCGGTCCGCGTCGACGGCGGACGAGCGAAGCGAGGAGTTCGGCGACCTGCTGATGGTGCTCGTCAACGTCGCGCGAAAGCTCGGGATCGAGACCGAAGCCGCGCTCCGCGCGGCGAACGACAAGTTCCGCCGGCGATTCGCGAGCGTCGAGCGCCAGGCCGCCGAGCGCGGCGTCGCGTTGCGCGACCTCGACTTCACCGCGCTCGACGAGCTATGGGACAGGGCAAAGGAGGAGGCACGGGGATGACGACCATCGGTAACCGAATGGCCGTCCGTGCCGACGGCCGCGGCCCGACGGACCTGCGCCCCGTCACGCTGACGCTCGGCGTCCAGAAGTGGGCCGAGGGGTCGTGCCTCATCAAGCTCGGCGGCACCGAGGTGCTCTGCGCCGCGACGATCCAGGATCGCGTGCCGCCGCACCTCCGTGGCAAGGGCACGGGCTGGGTCACGGCGGAGTACTCGATGCTGCCGCGAGCCACGGCCGAGCGGACGGAGCGGGAGTCGGCCCGCGGCCGGATCGGCGGGCGGACGCACGAGATCCAACGGCTCATCGGCCGCTCGCTGCGGGGCGTCGTGGACCTCACGCGGCTGGGAGAGCGGACGGTCACGATCGACTGCGACGTCCTCCAGGCCGATGGCGGCACGCGGACGGCGTCCATCACCGGTGGATACGTCGCGCTCGGCGCGGCGCTCATCACGTACGGCATGGAGCGCCTGCTCGTGTCGAAGGTGTCGGCCGTGAGCGTCGGCATCGTCGAGGGCGTGCCGCTCCTCGACCTCGACTACGGCGAGGATTCGCGGGCCGAGGTCGACTTCAACGTCGTCGGCACGGATGCCGGCACGTACGTCGAGCTCCAAGGCACGGCCGAGGGCAAGCCCTTCGACCGGGCCGCGATCGACGGCCTGCTCGAGCTCGCAAATCGCGGCCTCGAGCGGCTCTTCAGCACGCAGGCGGAAGCGCTCGCCGGCGTCCGCCGGTGAGGCGGTGAGCCGGCCGCGGCTCGTCGTCGCGACCCGCTCCGAGCACAAGCTGCGGGAGCTGCGCGGGCTGCTTCACCTTGACCGCGCCGAGCTCGTGTCGCTCGACGACCTCGGCGTCCCGGGCGAGCCGGTCGAGGACGGCGCGACCTTCGAGGCCAACGCATCGCTGAAGGCGCGCTGGGCGGCGCGGGCGACGGGATTGCCGGCCCTCGCCGACGACTCCGGGCTCGAGGTCGAGGCGCTCGGCGGTGCCCCCGGCGTGCGGACCCGGCGTTACGCCGGTGAGAACGCCACCGACGCCGACAACAACGCGAAGCTGCTCACGACGCTGCGCGGTCGGCCGCCGGCGGAGCGCCGTGCCCGGTACGTCTGCGTCCTCGCGCTGGCACTCCCGGACGACAACGGCGTGCGCGGCGGGATCGCCGTGACGACGCGCCGCGGGACCGTGCGCGGGCGAATTGCCACTGAGGCCCGCGGTACCGGCGGGTTCGGCTACGACCCGATCTTCGAGCCGCTCGCCGAGCCGCCGGGTGGGCGGACGTTCGGGCTCTGGTCGGCCGAGGAGAAGAACGAGATCTCGCACCGCGCGCGCGCCGCGCGGCGGATGACGGCAGTGCTTCGACGGCTCGGCTTCTGATGGCGATTCGCCGTCTCTGCGTCTTCTGCGGGGCGAGCCCGGGGCGCGATCCTTCCTACGCCGAGCTCGCGCGGGCGACCGGCGCGGGACTCGCGCGCCGCGGCATCGGGGTCGTGTACGGCGGTGGGCGCGTCGGGTTGATGGGCGCGCTCGCGGACGGGGCCCTCGGTGCGAGCGGCGAGGTCATCGGCGTCATCCCGCGGAGCCTCGTTGACCGCGAGCTCGCCCACCCGGGCGTGACCCAGCTGCGCGTCGTCGAGACCCTCCACGAGCGCAAGGCGGTCATGGCCTCGCTCGCCGATGGGTTCGTCGCGCTGCCCGGCGGGCTCGGCACGCTCGACGAGCTCGCCGAGACGCTGTCCTGGGGCCAGCTGGGCCTTCATGCCAAGCCCACCGGTCTGCTCGACCCGACCGGCTACTTCGCGCCGCTGCTCGCGTTCCTCGACCGCGCCGTCGAGGAGGGATTCCTCGCCGCCGCCGAGCGCTCACGCCTCGTCGTGGCGCGCGAGCTGGACGCGCTGCTCGGGGCGTTCGAGGGCCGGCGCAGCAGCGGCACTAGCGCAGCACCCGGAAGAGCAGCAGCCGGTCGTCGCCGAACGACTGGATGAGGACGTACCCGGAGTCGCCGCGCAGCGCGTCGACGTCCGTCGCGAACGTCGTGCTCGCTCCGAGGTCACCCGGCCGTGCCGTCGCAACGAGGAGGAACTCGACGTTCTCCCGGTCGGCGAACGATGCCGCGCCGGGTCCGCCCGGCTCGGCAAAGAGCCGTCGCGCGCCGAGCAATCGCGCCGTCGCCGAGGTCAGCGCCTCCGGCCCATCGGCGTACGGCGCCGGGCCGTCGACGATCCCCGCTCGCTGGGCGACCGTCGCAAATGCGCCGTCGGTCCAGCCGTTCGAGAGCACGCGGGCGTCCGGTGGCAGGTGTTCCGCGATCCAGCGGTACGTCCCGTATCCGAGCGGGCTGAGGACAGGGGGCCGCTCGGCCACCGACTGCACCGGCGGGCGGACCGGCAGCACGATCGCCATCGCGACCAGCGTGACGATCGCCGAGGCGAGCGCCCGGCGCGGGCGCCCGTCGGGCGTCAAGAGGCGGAGTCGGAGGAGCCGGTCGAGCCACCACAGCCCGAGGGTCGCGGCGACGACGATGACGAGGGCGACGAACGGCAGGATCGCCTGCGGGCCGAGGCGCCGCGCCGCGTAGGACGGGAACAGGGCGAAGAGCACGACCGACGTGGCGAGGAGCAGCGCCGCGAACGAGACCCACGCGAGCGTCGCGCGCTGCCGGCGCGGATCCGAGAACGGCCACCCGGCGAGCGGGACGGCGAGGATGCCCGCGAGCACGACGAGCGGGATGAGTTGCCGCCCGTCGACCCACGGCCAGACGTGGATGATCGTGTCGGACAGGACGCGGCTGTCGATCAGGCGGGCCGGCGGCGGCTGCCCGAACTGCGAGGGGTCGAGGGCGGCCGCGCGGAAGTCCCAGGCGGCGTCGCGGCTCGAGGCCCAGCCCGGCGGCAGCTCTTCGGGCGGCAGGTCGATCGGCGCGGGCACCGAGCGCGCGGTGATCGCGTCGAGCGGCGCGGAGCGCCCGTCGAGCGCGAGGTCGGCGACGAGCCCGGCGACGAACGCCGCGCCGACGATCGCGGCGGCGATGCCGAGCGGCCATGCCGCCGCCGCGATCGGTGCCCGGAGCCCGACGGCGCGGCCGTGCCGGTAGCCGAGCCCTCCCGCCTCCTCGGGCCCGCCACCCGGGCGGACCGCGGCCCGTGCGATCGCGAGCCCGCCGATCGCCGCGGCGAGGACGGCGAAGACCGCCGCGTCGGCCCACAGGATCGTCGCCGCGACGACGGCCGCGGCGACGCCGAGTCGGAGGCCGCGGTCGCCCACGGTCCGCTCGACGAACGCACGATCCGCGAGCCACAGCGCGAACGGCACGAGGACGAAGGCCCAACCGGCGGGACTGAAGCTCGAGACGAGGTCGTCGACGCGCAGCGCACGGAACAGGAGCGCCGTCCCGAGCACGGCGATCCACGACGAGACCCAGCGGCGGAACAGGAGCATCGCGAGCGCGATGGCCGAGGCGAGGAGCGCCAGCCGGTAGACCTCGAGCCGGACGATCGGATCGCCGGGCAGCAGGAGGAACGCCGCCGCAGCGTGTCCGGTGGCCGATCCGCCGTCGACGTGGACGACCTGGGAGCCACCCCAGGCTCGGCGCTCGCCGGGGAACCCGCCGGTCGTCGCCGCCGACATGGCCGACGAGACCTCCGACCAGGACGTCGGGCCGGGCGGCACGAGGGTGCCGCCGCTGGCGAGGCGCGACGGGCCGAGGACCACGCCGACGAGGAGCAGCACGCCGGCGACGGCGCCGGCCCACCAGCGCAGCGATCGCCCCTCCGGCCGCCTCGGCAGGCGCGGGAGTCGGGAGTGAAGCGGCAGGAGCACGAGGGCGAGGAGCAGCGCGTACACGATCGTCGGGCGGAGGAGCCCCAGGCGCGCGAGGATCGTCGCCCCGATGGCCGTGACGACGATGCTCACCCCGATCGCCCGGCCCGCTTGGGCGAGCGGCGTGGACGCGCTGGGCACGACGAGCGGCCCGAGCGTGAACCCGGGGACCACGAACAGCAGCCCGATCGCGACGATCCCCTGGAGCGTCGCGAGCAGCGCGGCGATCGGATCCATACCTCGATCGGCTCCTCTGGGGCGGGGCCGGGGAAGCGGTCAGCCGGATCTGGAGCGTCCGGAGCGGGTCTGGGCTCGGCTGGGGGCCGAACTGGTCTACGGAGCGGGCGTCGGGCGGGGGCTCGGCCAGGGCGACGGCGGCGTGCCCGGCGCGGTGAAGACGCCGGCCGCCATCGCCCGGATCGCGGCGATATCGGGGAACTGGACCGAACCGTAGCGGTTTCGGCCGCCCTTGACGAGTGGGAACCGCACGACGACGCGAACCACGGCAGCTCGATCGATCTCGTCCGCGAGGACGGCCAACCCCGGCAGCTCCTCGACCGGCAGGTCGCTGCGCACCGTGTCGCCGAGGTCGTCGAAGAGCCCCGGCAGCCGCCAGAGCAAGCTTCCGTCGCGTGTCGCCTGGTCGCGCAGGGCGAGGATGACCTCCTGCTGGCGCGCGGCGCGAGTGAAGTCGCTCTCGCCGGGCGCCTTGCGTGCGCGGACGTACGCGAGGGCATCGAGCCCATCGAGATGGTGACGGCCGGGCGTGATCGCGAAGCCGCGCCGGCCGCCGTAGCCGTACGTCGGATCCTCGAAGCCCTTGGCGACGTTGACGTCGACGCCACCGAGCCGGTCGACGATCCGGACGAAGCCGCGGAAGTCGATCGTCGCGTGGTAATGGATCGGCACGTCGAGCAGCGCGCCGACTGCCGCCTCGAGCGCGTGGACCCCGCCGCCCGGGAACTCCTTCGGGTGGGCGTCGGCGTACGTCATCAGGGAGTTGAGCTTCGGCCCGTACGTGTCGCCGTTGCCGAGCGGCACGCCGACGAGGTCGCGCGGGATCGAGACCATCGAGACCGTTCGGCCGACGCGGTCGATCGAGACGACGATCAGCGTGTCGGTGAGCGTCGCGTTCCGGCGCGGCGTCTTGTCGATGCCGATGAGCAGGATGTTCAGCCGCTCACCCGATGCCGGCCGCGGGGCGCCGACGTCGCCGCCGACCTCGCCGCTGTCGCCGGCAAAGATTCGTGAGAACGAGTCCCGCGCCGCGAGGCCCACCTGGAGCGCCCAGAGGTGCGGTGCGGCGACGACGACGAGCAGGACGCCGAGGCCGAGCACCGCGCGTCCGCTCGGCCGGGCGGTCGCCGGCCGGTCGAAGAACGCCTGCGCGACCGCGGCCGCGCGCCACGCGAGGACGAGCCCGTTGAGGACGAGCATGATCGAGAGGACCGTCGGGTTGATGACGGTCGCGGCGAGCTGTGCAGGCGAGGCCAGCTGGAACGCCAGCCAGACCAACCCCACGAGGAGCACGGCCGGGATCGCGAACGTCGCGGCCAGCTTGGTGCGGCGATTCGCCAGCTGGCCGAGGCCGGGCAGAACGGCGGAGAGCGACGCGGCCCCGATGCGGTAGCCGTCGGCCCGAGGCCGGCGATCGGGGCGGGATCGGCGAGCGTGCACGAGGTCGGTCGGCTCTCCTGTCGGTGGGGAACGGGCCCGCGGCAAGTCTAGGCGCGGCCGGCAGGCCGAGGTGGTGCTGGGGAGATGGCGACGCCGGGCGGTCGATCAGCCTGCCAGTCACCGCCCGGCGTCGACTCCTGTGACGGGCGGGCTCGGCCGGATGTTCCGCCCGGGGCGGCGGATCTGGCGGGAGGTGGCCGTATCATGGGACGTACGGGGTGTGGCGTAGCCTGGTAACGCACGCGCTTTGGGAGCGCGAGATCGTCGGTTCAAATCCGACCGCCCCGACCACCTCACTCTGACCCGCTCCGGCCTGGCGGGAACCGCGTCCGCGCTGGCGCCGTCTCCCGGCCATGCCAGCCCATCGCACGCTTCGACTCCTCGTGATCGGCCTCCTGGCCGCGACCGTGCTCGGCGCGTGCACCGCGGGTGCCGCCGGACCGGCCGCCCTCGGCGGGCGGACGTTCCTCTCGGTCGGCGTCACGCAGGGCGGAGCCGCGAAACCCCTGGTTCCCGGGACCGTCATCCGGCTCGTCTTCGACGGCAACGACGGCATCGGCGCCTCGGCCGGCTGCAATCACATGGGCGGCACGTACCGGCTCCAGGGCAACGTCCTCGTCTTCGAGGGCGGGGCGATGACCGAGATGGGCTGCGACGAGGCGCGCCACAAGCAGGACGATTGGCTCTTCGGCTTCCTCGGCTCGAAGCCGACGGTGACGCTGGCAGGGAACGACCTCCAGCTCGTTTCGGGCGACACGACGATCCGCCTGCTCGACCGCGAGATCGCCGAGCCCGACCTGCCGCTTGTCGGCCCGACATGGACCGTGGACACGATCCTCACCGGCGACGTCGCGGTGGGCTTCGGCGCGGACGTGGCGGCGACCTTGAAGTTCGAAGCCGATGGCACGTTCGGGCTCTTCGCCGGGTGCAACCAGGGCGGCGGAACGTACGAGGTCTCGGGTGGACAGATCCGCTTCGCCGCGATCGTGCTGACGAAGCGCGCCTGCGATGGCGCCGCCGGTCAGATGGAAGCGGCGGTGCTGAAGATCCTCCGCGCCGAGACGATCGGGTGGGGGATCGACGCCTCGCGGTTGACGCTCCAGGCCGGCCCCGACGGGCTGATCCTCAGCGGCAAGTAGCGGCGGTCAGCTCCCCGCGACGCCCGCGCTGCCCCAGCGCCTGACCTCCGCGTCGAGGTCCAGCGGACGCACGGCGCCGCGCTTCTCGTCCTCGCCCCACGCCTCCCGAGGGACGCGCCACATGATCTCGAACTCGTTGCCGTCCGGATCCGCGCCGTAGAGCGACTTCGAGACGCCGTGGTCGCTCGCTCCACCGAGCGCGCCGGCCTTCGAGAGCTCCTCCGCCGCGGACGCGAGCGATTCGATCGTCGGGACCTCCCAGGCGAGGTGATACAGGCCGATCGATCCCCGCGGTGGCTTCGCCGCCCCTTCGCCGACCGAGAACAGCCCGAGATCGTGATGGTTCTCGCCGCTCGACGCGCGCATGAAGATCGCCTGGCCGCCGAACTCGCGGGAGACGACCTCGAAGCCGAAGACGCGGCCGTAGAACCCGGCGGCGCGTTCGGCGTCGCGGACGAAGAGGACGGCGTGGTTGAGTCGGGCGACGGGGATCATCGGAGCCTCCAGGGTGCGGACATCGAGTCTTGCACCCTTCGCCCGCGGCTGCCGTCGAGGCTGCCGCCGAGGTCCCTGGACGGCCCGCCTCGTGTTGCGGTGGCATGTATGGTCGCCGGGTGGTGAGACCGCTGCGCGTCGGCGTCCAGCTGCCCGAGGTCGAGCGCGAGGTGCGCTGGAACGAGTACCTCGCGATGGCCCGCGCCGCGGAGGACGTCGGATTCGATTCCGTCTGGGTCGGCGACCACCTGCTCTACCGGTTCGATTCGGATCGCAGCCGCGGCCCGTGGGAGGCCTGGACGCTGCTGGCCGCGATTGCCGCGTCGACGTCGCGCATCACCCTCGGCCCGCTCGTCGCCTGCACGGCGTTCCACAACCCGGCGGTCCTGGCGAAGCAGGCCGACACGCTCGACGAGCTGAGCGGCGGCCGGTTCGTGCTCGGGCTCGGGGCGGGCTGGAACGAGCCGGAGTTCCGGGCGTTCGGCATCCCGTTCGACCACCGGGTCTCGAGATTCGAAGAGGCGTTCACGATCATCCGATCGCTCCTGCGCGACGGCCACGTCGACTTCGGCGGCCGCTTCTATCAGGCCCGCGACTGCGAGCTCGTCCCGCGCGGGCCGACACGCGGCGGACCGCCGCTCCTCATCGGCTCGAGCGGGGAGCGGATGCTGCGGATCACGATGCCCCATGCCGATTCGTGGAACGCCTGGTTCGCCGATCACGGGAACGACCCGGCGGGCATCGGCGAGCACCGAGACAAGGTCGACGCCGCTTGCCGGGCCGTCGGCCGGGACCCCTCGGCGGTCGAGCGAACGGTGGCCGTCCTCGTGGCCATGCCCGGGGCCGTGGGGCGGCAGACCGCCGATCCGGAGCGCCAACAGGTGAGCCCGCTCGGCGGCTCCCCCCAGCAGATCGCCCACGGCCTCCGCGCCTATGCTGCCGAGGGCATCGCCGAGGTCCAGCTGGTCGTCGACCCGATCACGCAGGACTCGATCGAGGGCCTGAGCCCGGTCCTGGCCCTCCTGGACTCCCCATGACCGGCCGAATCCCCGCCCGGCGGTCGTGACCAAAGTACCCTCGACGGCTGCGAACCCCGTGCTAGCATCGGCCCAAGGATGCGAAGATCGAATCGGGGGATCGCCTTCGCGGCCGTCACCCTCGCCGCCGGATTGGTCTTCGGCTGCGGCCCGGCCGCTCCCGCCTCCCTCCCGCCGACGCCGATTCCCACGCCGCTGATCACGCCGGATCCCCACCTGACCGAGCCGGCGTCGGTCGACGCCGTCTACCGCGAGCTGGCGAAGGCGGGCCTGCGAATCACGGCGAATACCGCCACGATCGGCACCGATGGCAGCCTCGTGAAGCGGATCAACGCCACGTACGCGAACTGGCCGCTGGTCATGTCCGAGTACGGCAGCGCGGCGAAGCTCGACGCGGCCGCGAGATTCGATCTCGGCAAGCCGCCCCGCCAGGGCGAGTCGCCGTACATGATCGCCGGGCTCAACATCCTCATCGAGTTCGGGCCGCATTCGACGAACCAGGGGCCGGCGGCGCCCGAGCCCGACAAGGTCGCCGCCGCGAACAAGCTCGTCGACGCGCTCCATCCGCTGCTGTGGCCGCTCCGGCAGCGCTCGACCGTCTCGCTCGCGCTCCCGACACCGCCCGCGACGCCCACGCCCATCCCGACCGCCGCGCCCGCCTCGCCTACGGCGCGGCCGTGACGAACGGCAGGACCCGGAGCACCACGCGCGGCGTCGACGAGGTGTCGGCGCTCGACAAGCGGATCATCGAGCACCTCCAGCAGGACGGCCGGCGGCCGTTCACCCAGATCGCCGCCGAGCTCGGTGTGTCCGAGGCGGCCGTTCGCGCCCGCACGAACCGGCTCGTCGAGCGCGGCATCCTCCAGGTCGTCGGCGTGACGGATCCGCTCAAGCTCGGCTTCCAGCAGCAGGCGATGATCGGCGTCCGCTGCGAGCGCAACCGGCTCCTGGCCGTCGCGGAGGCCGTGTCGGCCTTCCCCGAGGTCGACTACGTCGTCGTCACGGCGGGCACGTTCGACGTCCTCGTCGAGGTCGTCTGCGAGGACAACGAGGCGCTCCTGCGCTTCCTCACGGAGAAGCTCCGCGCCGTCGACGGCGTCCGTGAGACCGAGACGTTCGTCTATCTCCGGATGGTCAAGCAGACGTACCACTGGGGCACCCGCTGACCCTGCCCGCGTAACGCCGACGCGGCAACGGCCGAGTTCGGTGCCGTGCCGCAACGGATGCTCGGCTTCGCCGCTCGCCGCCCCTTGGGGTGGGTGCCCCCGATCGGGCTAAGATGGCCCGGCAGGGGCGCCCCCGGCGTCCCCGCGGTCGTTTGGAGGGCGCATCCGCGTGCCGGCCGAGCCGGTCCTGATCCTGATCGTCGTCGCCGTCCTGGCCAACCTCGGCGTCATGGCCTTCGTTCTCGTGCCAACGGCGTTCGGGCGTCCGGGTCCGGCGGCGGTCGATCGCCCCGAACCACCCACTCCGACGAGCCTCGGCGAGGCAGAGCTCGCGGTCGCCCTCGGCGGCAACCGGGCCGGCCTCGAGGCCGACGTCCCGACGTGGGCCTACGACCGGGTCGTCCGCATCGTGAGCTGGGTCTTCATCCTCGCGAGCTCGACGATCGTCGCGGTGACCGGCCTGTGGCCCGACACGCAGTCGGCGATCTTCGTCCTCCTCGCGCTCGCCGGGATCTTCGTCCTCATCGTCCACGATCTCCTGCCGACGGCGGCACTCGGGCCGGCGAAGTTCGTCGTCGAGGGCTCGGTGGCGATCACGTTCGCGACATTGCTGATCGTCTTCACCGGCCGCGAGCAGAGCCCGTTCTTCTTCGTCTTCCCGTTGATCGTCGGTGGGGCGGCGCTCGTCGTGAGCCCCCGCGTGACGCTCGCCCTGGCCGCGGTCGCGAGCCTCGGCTACCTCATCGCGCTGACAGTCGGGCCGAACGACCCGCTGACGCCGGGCACTGTCGCGACCGTGTCGATCAACCTCACGGCGCTGATCCTCCTCGCCTACGTTGCCATGGTCATCGCCCGAGAGCAGCGCCGGGCTCGCGACGCCGCGATCCGGCTCTCGACCGTCGACCCGCTGACGGGCCTCTTCAACCGGACCTACTTCTTCGCCGCGGTCGACCGGGAGATCGCGCGGAGCGCGCGGTCCGGCCGTGGCTTCTGCCTGCTGATGATGGACCTCGACGAGCTCAAGTCCGTCAACGACCGCCACGGTCATTTCATCGGCGACCGGGTGCTGCGTGGGGTCGGCGAGGTCATTCGGGACGGCGTCCGGCGGATCGACACCGCCGCCCGCTACGGCGGCGACGAGTTCGTCGTGCTCCTGCCCGAGACGGAGGTGACCGGCGCCTACGTCCTGGCCGAGAAGATCCGGATGGGCATCGCCGAGCTGGCGATCCCCGGCACCGAGGCGCGGACCTCGATGTCCGTCGGCGTCGTGAGCTTCCCCGACGACGGGCGCACGTCCGACGAGCTGATGATCAGCGCCGACCGGGCGATGTACGCCTCGAAGCACGCCGGCAAGAACCGGGTCATGGGCATCCCCGTCGGGGTGGGAGGGACGCCCGGCGACTCGGTGTAGCATCGCCGAGTGACCCGGTCAGAACCCCCGTCCCAGTCCCCGCGCGGCTTCTCGACCCGCGCGATCCGCGCCGCCGGGCGCGCACCGCGCGTCGACCAGCGGCCGACGTCCGTGCCGATCTACCAGTCGGTGACGTTCGCCTCCGGTGACGCCGGGGAGCTCGGTGACGTCCTCACCGACCGGACCCCGGGATTTGCCTACAGCCGGATCGACAACCCGACGAGCGCGGCGCTCGCCGCGGCGGTGGCCGATCTCGAGGGCGCGCCGGCGGGCTACGCGTTCGCGAGCGGGATGGCGGCGATCCACGCCGCGCTCGTGTCGCTCGTCTCGGCGGGCGACCGCATCCTCTGCACCCGAGCCGTCTACGGCTCGACCCGCTCGCAGCTCACGAAGGTCCTGGGCCGGTTCGGTGTCACGGTCGACTTCGTCGACGTGGCGGATCACGCGGCGGTCGCCGACGCGCTCGCCGCGGCGCCGACCGGCGTCCTCTACGCCGAGACGATCTCGAACCCGACGATCGTCGTCGCCGACCACGCCGCGCTCGCGGACCTCGCCCACCGCCACGGCGCCGCGTTTGTCGTCGACAACACGTTCGCGTCGCCCTATCTCTGCCGGCCCCTCGAGCTCGGGGCCGACCTCGTCGTCGAGTCGGCGACGAAGTACCTCGGCGGGCACAGCGACGTCCTCGCCGGGGTGGTGGCCGGCCCGGTGGAGGCGATCCGGCGCGTTCGCGACGTGGCGATCGACACCGGCGGCTCGCTCGCCCCGTTCAGCGCCTTCCTCGTGCTCCGTGGCATCGCCACGCTGGCGATCCGGATGGAGCGCCACGCGGCGACCGCCGGGGCACTCGCGGCGTGGCTCGAGCGTCAGGACGGCGTGGTCCGCGTCCACCATCCCTCGCTCGCCAGCCATCCCCAGCGCGCCGTGGCGGCTCGCCAGCTCGCGGCCGGCGGCGGGATGCTCGCCTTCGAGCTCGCCGGCGGGCGCCGGGCGGGCGCCGCGTTCATCGACGCGCTGACCCTGCCGGAGCTGACGGCCTCGCTCGGCAGCGTCCACACGATGGTCGTCCACCCGCCGTCGACCACCCATCGCCAGCTCGACGATGCGGCCCTGGCCGAGGCCGGCATCTCGGGCGGCCTCCTGCGGGTGTCCGTCGGGCTCGAGGACCTCGACGACCTCGTGGCCGATTTCGAGGCGGGCCTCGCGGCGGCGCGCAAGGTTGCGCCGGGCGATCCGCT
>DATBKB010000088.1:0-16588 GCA_036556145.1 Candidatus Limnocylindrales bacterium
AGCAGTCGATGAGCGAACGCGTGGTCGGCGAGCGCGCGATCCGGGTCGACGCTGCCGGCGACGATCTCGGCCATGACGTCGGCCTCGATGACGTCGACGCGCTCGAGTGCGGCAACGAGCGACTGCTCGGGGGCGGCGAGCGCCGGCGCGGCGGTCGCGAGCCGGACGTAGCCGCGCCGCCCCGCCCCGATCTCGTCGAGGACGTGCCGCAGCTCACCGATGCCGCGCTGGCTGCCGATCGGCGGCGAGCCGACGGTCCGTGGGCCGGCGGCGGGTGTCTCGCTCCCCCATCGCTCCGGGTCGATCCATGGCCACGCGGTCGCCTCCTGGCCGGCGTCCGCGAGGCGGGTCGCGAGCTCCCGGCCGACCGGCACCTCGACGCGCAGGAGGTCGATCCCGTCGCCGACGCGGCCGACCGCCTCCTCGATGGCCCGGTCGGTGAGCGGTTCGGCGATCGTGGTGCCGATCCAGGGCCTCGGCGCGTCGCCGAGGACCGAGAGCAGCTCTCGCCGGGCGATCCGGTTCGCGTCGATCCGCTCGAGCGCCTGGCCGGCGAGCCGCGTGATCTCCTGCTCCGCAACCGCGCGACGGTCCGGTTCGCGGAGGAGCTCCGCCTCGAGCGCGAGGTCGATCGCCCCGGACGCGACGTCGAGCGCGCCCTGCTGCGCGGGAACGTCGTACTCGAGCAGCGCCATCGCGAACGGCAGCGCGACGCCGCCCGCCAGGCGCGCCGCATCGCCGCCGACGTACCGGTCGACGACCTCCCCCGCGAGCGGCCGGCCGGCCGCATCGATGCCGTGGACGCCCAGGAGGCGCAGGATCGCCCGCTCCTGGCCGATCGTCGTCGACGCGCGGGCTCGCGCGCCCCACGAGCCGGCGAGGGTCTCGGCGAGGTGGGCGAGGCGGTCGACGTTGCCCCACTCGGCGCTCAACGGACGCTCCCCATGGGATTGAGTATGAACGGCGGAATGGGCGCGGAGCGCTCAGCCGGGCGGCAGGTCGAGGAGCGCAACGAGCCGGATCCCGGCGAGGAACCCGCGGTACGCGGTGGGCGCGTCCGGGGCGACGATGCGGACGCCACGGTCGCCGAACCGCTCCGTGCCGGGAACGACGGCCGCGTGGTCGGCCTCGCCGCCATTTCGGTACTCGACCTCGAGCGTGACCGGCGTCTGGACGATCAGCGGCTCGAGCTCGCCGGACTCCGCCCGCTTGACGGCCCGCTGCGCGCCGGCGCGCACGGCCTCACGCGCCCGGTCCGGATGGACCGACGCGGCCGCGCGCCGGCTGACGACGTGCTTGACGACGACGGTCTCGGCCCACGGCAGCCAGTCCCGCGTCTCCTCGGCGAGCGCGTCGTCACCGGTCACGAGGCCGACCGGCACGCCCCACGCGCCGAGGACCGCGGCGTTGATGCCGCTCTCGCCGATCGGCCGGCCGCCGAGCGTCGTCAGCGTCGGCGCGCTCGAGTACGTGTGGGCGATGACGCCCGTCGGGTGGCCCGCCCGGGTGTGGTAACCGACGAACAACGCGACGTCGAACGGGCCGCCACCCGCGGGCCCGCCCGCGCCCTGGACCATCGACCACGGCTTCTGGCCCTGGATGAGGACGGCGCGAGGGTCGAGGTCGGCCGGTGTGAGGTTGAACATCAGGCCGTGGCTGTCGTTGACGACGACGTCCTTCGCGCCGCCCGCGAACGCGCCATCGATGGCGGCGTTCGCCTCGCCGACCATCAGCCCGACGGCGGCCGGGTAGCCGCGGTCCGAGCGTTCCGTCGGCGCGGCATGGCCGATGCCGCCGATCCCCTCCATGTCGACGCTGACGTAGACCCTCATCCGCGCTCCTCGGGCCCGGTTCGTGCCGGCTCGCCGATCCATACGTGGCCGTCGGCGAAGCGCTCGGCCTTCCAGATCGGCGCGCGGGCCTTCGTCTCGTCGATCGCGTAGCGAGCCGCATCGAAGGCGGCGCCACGGTGCGGGGCGCAGGCGACGATCGCGACGCTCGCCTCGCCGAGCGGCACATCACCGGTTCGGTGGACGATCGCGACGCGGGTGACGCCACAGCGCTCGGCGATCTCGTCGGCGATCTGCTCGAGCACCCGGCGAACCATCGACTCGTGCGCCTCGTAGTCGAGGGCCTCGACCTCGCGGCCGGCGTGGCGGGCGGCCTCGGCCTCCTGGCCCGGCGCCGGCGTGCCGGGCGTCTCGCGCGTCCGGCCGAGGAAGCCGACGACGGCGCCGTCGGCCGGCGTGGCGAGCCGTTCGGCGAGCTCCTCGAGGATGTTGCGTGGGAACGGGTCGGCACGAAGCTCGAGGATGCGAGCGCCCTGCGTATCCGCTCGCGCGCCGCCGCTCACCGGCGGGATAACCGCGAGCTCGTCCCCGTCCGACAGGCGCTCGGAGGCGTCGACGTACTCGCCGTTGCGGGCGAACCGGACGAACGCGCGACCCGGCGCGAGCGTGGGGTGGCGATCGACGAGCGCCCGCCACGCGTCGTCCGCGGTCGCGCCGTCCGCGAGGTCGAGTCCCACTTCGCGGGCGCCGGCGAGCTCCCGCTGGACCGCGAACAGGCGGACGCCGACTCGCACGATCGTTCCCGCTGCTGTCGTCGGGCCCGTCACCCGCGGTAGCCGGCGACGAGCAGCCCGTCGCCGACCGGCAGGATCGAGGTGACGAAGCGGCGGTCGCGGAGCATCCGCCGGTTGAACGAGCGCAGCGCCTCGGTGCCGTCATCGTCGCTCGACGGCCGCTCCCCGGAGACACGGCCGCTCCACAGCACGTTGTCGGCGACGAGGAGGGCGCCCGGCACGAGCCGCGGCACGATCGCGTCGACGTAGCGCTCGTATTCCTCCTTCAGGGCATCGACGAACGCGAGGTCGAACGGGCCGCGAAGCGCCGGGTCGTCGGCCGCGAACGCGTCGAGCGCGGGCTTGTTCACGACGCTGATCCGGCCGTCCGCGACCCCGGCCTCGCGCCACCAGGCGCGGGCACGCTCCGTCCTCTCCCGGTCGGGGTCGATCGTCACGATCGTCCCGTCCGCCGGTTGCGCGAGCGCCATCCACAGCGTCGAGAACCCGTAGGCGGTCCCGACCTCGACGATCCGGCGGCGGCCCACGGCGAGCGAGGCGAGCACCCGACCGCTCGGGCGGTGGAGGATCGGGATGCGGCCCTGCCCGGTGCCCGCCGCCTCCTCGATCGCGAGGAACACGCGGTCGAGCGTCGGTGACTCCGACTCGATCCAGTCGAGGTCGGTCGACGTCGGGATCCACTTCGTCTCGGTCTTCGTGGCCATCTCTCCTCCGTGTCAGACGAGCAATCCTGCCCCGAAATAGAGGCCGGCGGCGAGGATCGTGCCGGCCGCCACGGTGCCGACGTTGATGTAGAGCAGCCCCGTCGCCGATTCCATCGACCGCGTCCGCGCCGTCTGGATGGCCGCCCACGAGACGACGAGCGGGAACAGCAGCCCGACGATGAGCCGCAGCCAGACGAACAGCGCCCACGGCCCGCCGAGTGCCGCGAACGCCGGCTGGCCGGCCGGGCCGGCACCCGTGGCCACCCAGACGAGGAACAGCACGACCTGGACCGCGATGACGGCCGTCAGGAGCCGAGCGAAGAGGATCAGCGGCCGCTCGCTGAGTCGCGGCGTCACGAGATACCAGTGCCCGAGGATCATCGCCGCGAACACCCCGCCGGTGGCGGCCGCCAGCACCGCGAGCTGGACGAGCAGCGGCACTGCGCCGATCACGCCCCCGCCCCAGCCGAGGGCGCCGAAGACGAGCACCGCGACGGCCGCGGCGAGCCCCGCGACGCCGACGGCGGTCGGCTTCCGGCCGCGGGCCACGGCCACGACGAACGCGGCCGCGAGGACGCAGAAGGCGGCGAGGGCCAGGCGGCGCGGCTCGGTCCAGGCGGAATCCGTGGCGACGGGCGAGTCGGCGAGCGCGGCCGGCAGGGCGCCGTCCGAGACGAGCGCCAGGATCCCGGCGAGCACCGCGCAGAAGCCGGTGAAGGTGAGGAACCCGCGGGTCGCGTCCGTTCGCTCGCGGGCGAGGACGACCGCCGCGAACGCCCCGATCGCCAGACCGGTCAGCACCGTCCAGTTGATGAACGCGAGGTTGCTGGCGATCCGCTCGGCGGGCACGGCGGGAGTGTAGCCCTGGGCCTGCGCGGGGTCGTTTCGCGGGACGGCGGTACGATTCGGCCGAGGACGCCCAGTGGAGGACGCGGATGGCGCTCGATCGCGAGACGAAGATCACCTGGTACGGCCACGCCTGCGTCGAGATCACGACGCCGGGCGGCAAGACCGTCCTCATTGACCCCTGGTTCGGGAACCCGAAGAGCCCGCGCAAGCCCGAGGCGGTCGACAAGTGCGACCTCATGATCGTGACCCACGGCCACAGCGACCACTTCGGCGACGCGCTCGCGATCGCCAGCCGGACGCGGCCGGCCTGGCCGGCGATCCACGAGCTGTCGCTGTGGCTCGGGCGGAACTACGCCCACAAGGACTCGGTTATCGGGATGAACAAGGGCGGCACCGTCGAGGCGGCCGGGATCAAGGTGACGATGACGCCGGCTGAGCACTCGGCGGGCGACATCTACGGCACGGCCGAGACGCCGGTCTACCTCGGCGCGCCGGTCGGCGTGGTGCTCGAGCTCGAGAATGGCTACCGCGTCTACCACGCCGGCGACACGGCGGTGTTCGGCGACATGCGGCTGATCGGCGAGCTGTGGAAGCCGCAGCTGGCGATGCTGCCCATCGGCGGCCACTTCACGATGGGCCCGCGCGAGGCGGCGATGGCCGCGGAGTGGCTGGGCGTCACCGACGTCCTGCCGATCCACTACGGGACGTTCCCGCTCCTCGCCGGCACGCCCGACCAGCTCAGGGCGGACCTCGCTGCGCGCGGCAGGAAGGACATCGCCGTCCACGCGATCGAGCCGGGCGGCCGGCTCGGCTAGCGGGTGGGCCGGGGGGCTGAAGTTGCGGACTGCCGCGCTGCGTAACGCTACGGGGAGTTGACTTAGCCGAAAAGGGAGCTCGGCGCAGACGCGAAGTCGCGGAGCTAGCTCGGGCGGGCTCGGCGGTCGCGGTCCTCGTCCGGCTCGGGCGTCCGGCGGGCCGTCAGGTAGACCTCCATGACGTTGCGGACGTCGTCATCGTCGAGCAGGTCGTCGCCGCGGAGGGCCCGCTCGACGTCGCGGACCGGGTCGAGGCTCTCCGGGGTCAGTGCCCCGAAGAAGCGGGTCGCGCTGTACTCGTCCGCGTTCTCGCGGACGACCTTTGCCAGGCGGACCGCGGTCCGGAGCGTCGGACGGCGCTCGCCGCGGACGATGCGCGAGACGGTGGAGACATTGACGCCTGACCGATGCGCGAGCTGGCGCAGGGACATCCGGCGCGCCCGCAGCTGGATCGTCAGCCAGTCCCGGAACTGGACCTCGTTACCCTCGTTCATCGCCACAGTGGCCACAGCGTTGCCCGCGCGCCGTTGCAGCCTGACGACGCGAGTCGCGGGCGGGGTTGCGGGGATGTGTCGGGGACCTAACGGCTGGGCGCCGATAGCCCAAAGGTCCAGGCCCAGGCTGTCAGCCGTCGGTCGCGGTCAGCTCGCCGAGGTGCTCGGTGAGGCGCAGGTTCTCGCGGTAGTCGATCGGGATGTCGACGACCGAGGAACCGTCGTGGTCGAGCGCCCGTCGGAGGACGCCGGCCAGCTCGCCCGCCCGCTCCACCCGGAAGCCGGCGAGGCCGAAGGAGCGCGCGTAGTCGACGAAGTCCGGGTTGCCGAACTCGACCGCGAACGGCCGGCCGAACTCGTTGCGCTGCTTCCAGTCGATGAGTCCGTAGCCGTCGTCCCGCCAGATGACGACCGTGACGTTCGCCCCGATCCGCTTCGCGGTTTCGAGCTCCTGGCTGTTCATGAGGAAGCCGCCGTCGCCGCACAACGCCACGACCTTCCGATCGGGGTGGACGAGCTTGGCCGCGATCGCCCCGGGCAGCGCGATGCCCATCGCCGCGAAGCCGTTCGAGATGATCACGGTGTTCGGCTCGTACGCCTGGAAGAGCCGGGCGACCCAGACCTTGTGGGCGCCGACGTCCGAGACCACGATGTCGCCGGGCTCGAGCGCCCGACGGAGCTCCGCGATCGCCCGCTGCGGCGCGACGAGCGGGCCGTCGTCCACGTCGTGGGCGGCGAGCTCCTCGAGCAACCGCGTCCGCAGATCGGCGTGGACGAGGATCTCCTTCGACCGGTGACGGGCGTCCGCGTCGCGCCCGCCCACGCCGAGCGGGAGGAGCGCCTCGAGCAGCCGCTCGAGCGTCCCGTCGATGTCGCCGACGAGCTCGACTTCGGGTCGGTACGCGGCATCGACCTCGGCCGGCTGGGTGTCGACGTGGACGATCCGCTTGCGGCCGTCCGGGTTCCATCGCGATGGCCCGTACTCGACGAGGTCGTAGCCGACCGACACGACGAGATCCGCCCGATCGAAGCCCGAGAGCACGTGATCGCGCGCCTGCAGGCCGACCGCCATGAGCGACAGATGGCTGTGATCGTCCATCGCGCCCTTGCCCATGAACGTCACGGCGACCGGCAGGTGGAGGCCGCGGGCCAGCGCTCGGAGCTGCTGGGCGGCACGGCGGCGGATGACCCCGTTCCCCGCCAGCACGATCGGTCGTTCCGAGCCCGCGATGAGTCGCGCGGCGTGCTCGATCGCCTCGTCGGTCGGCTCGGGGAAGTAGGCCTTCGTCGGCGCGAGCGGGCGGAGCGCCGGCTCTGCCGGGAGCGCCATTGCCGCCACGTTCTCGGGCAGCTCGACGTGCGTCGGCCCGGGCTTCTCGAGCTCGGCGACCCGGAAGGCCTTCGCGACGATCTCGGGGATCGCGTCGACCCGGCCGATCCGCGTATTCCATTTCGTCACCGGCTCGAGCATCCGGACGACGTCGACGACCTGGTGCGCTTCCTTGTGGAGCTTGTCGAGGCTGGCCTGGCCCGTGAGCGCGACCATCGGCGCGCGGTCGAGGAATGCGTCGGCGACGCCCGTGACGAGGTTCGTGGCGCCGGGCCCGAGCGTCCCCATCGCGACGGCGGCGCGACCCGTCAGGCGGCCGTAGACGTCGGCCATGAACGCCGCACCCTGCTCGTGACGGGTCGTGATGTGGCGGATTCGCCCGCTCCGGCTCAGCGCATCGAGCACGTCCATCGTCTCCTCGCCGGGCACGGAGAAAACGTACTCGCAGCCTTCGGCCTCGAGGCATTCGACGAGGAGGTCGGCGGCGCTTCGCGGCCGTGCCTTTGGAGCGGGCATGACCCGGAGTCTACGGGCCGCGCGCCGCGCGGGCCGTTACGGGGTGTAGTTCACCTGCACCTGGACCGAGTCGAGCGAGAAGTCACGCGTCGCGACGCTCGAGACGTCGGTCAGCCGGACGCGGAAGTTCGCGTTCGTGAAGTTGCCGACCGCCCAGGCGCGCCCCCACAGAAACGCCGTGCCGCCGAGCGTGTAGTTCGTCAGCGTCGTGCTCGTGATGTCGACCTGCTGGAAGGCCGTGTAGTTCACGCCGTTGTTCCACGACAGCTCGGCGCAGATTCGGTTCGTGCCCGCGACCGCGTCGATCGCGGCCTTCACCCTCACGCTGATCCCGTTGATCGACGTGACGGTGCCGGGAAGCGCAATCCCGAACGTCGTGAAGCGGTGCCGGTCCTTGCCGGCGTTCCCGCACGTCGTGTTGACGTTCGTGCCGCTGTCGACGTCCCGGGCGATCGCGCCGTCGTCGGCGCAGCCGTTGGCGGGCGTGACCTCGTAGCCGTTCGCGTCGCCGTTCGTCTCCGCCGCCTGCGCCGTGCACGGCTTGAAGCCGGTCACGCCCATGAAGACGACCGCGGTGACCTGGCCCGTCTGGACGCTCGTCCAGTTGGACGCGGTCGATCGCAGCACGTAGTAGTAGGTGCCGTCGACCGTCGGGCTGTCGAGGTATGAGCTCACGGTCCGTGGCGTGGGGCTGGCGATCGTCGCGTAACCGCTGCCGCTCACTGTCGACCGCATGACGTCATAGCCACCGGCGTACGTGTCGACGGTCGGCGTCCACGTGAGGTTCGCGGTCGTGCCGCCGGTCACCCCCAGGCCGGTCGGCGGATTCAGGGTGTCGGCCGTGAAAGCGCCCGTCGACGCCGCCGAGTCGGTGAGCCGCGCGATCGTCGACGGTGCGGCCGGGCCCGCCACGAGGCAGGCCGCGACGACGGCGGCGACGGTGGCCCGGAGGGCAGGCAGACGGCGCAGGCGTGCGGGTTCGGCCTTCATGCCGCCGGCACCGGCGGCGCGCCGGCCGCTCCAGGGCCGGGCCGGGATGCAGCGTCGGCGCGATCCAGCTCCTCGGTCTCGAGGAACCAGGCGGCGCAGATGAGCAGGACCGTCAGGCCCGCCAGGAACCCGAGGCCCACGGGAGCCGATTCGAGAGCGAGGAGGTAGCCGACGTACGGAACGACGATCGTCACCCGGCCGAGGACCGCCGAAGCGGGCACGATCGCCGGGTCGGGATCGGGGTTGGCGTCGCCCTTCGTCTCGATCCAGACCTCGCCGTGCCGGTCGATGACCCGGACGATGCGGTGGGTGAAGACCGCGTGATCCGGGCCGACCTGGAGGGAGACGACGTCGCCGACCGCGAGCGATTCCGGGTCGGCGGGGGTCGCGACCACGGCGGCGCCGATCGGAACGGCCTCGCCCATCGACGGTCCGGCGACGACGAGCGTCGTGCCGCCCAGCATCGGCACGAGCCGGCCGAGCGCCAACGCGAGCAGGATCGCCGCCACGACGGCGACGAGCATGAGGTCGAGCGCTCGGCGGAACGCGCCGATCCTCGTCATGGCGATTCCGGCCACACGCCGATCGCCGCTTACGGGTTGTTGGCCGTCTGCTCAGCCGAGAAGGTGAACGTCGCCGTCGTTGAGGCTGCCTGGAAGGCGTTGCCCGTCGAGAGCGGCAGGCTCCACGCGAAGCAGAGGTCCTCGTTGGCGCCGGCGGCCAGCGCGCGGTCGCCGGCCTGCGCCCCCTGGTTCGGGTTGCCGAACGCCGCGCCACTCAAGGCGGCGGCACCGTAGAGCGGAGCACCGCCACCGGGGCAGGACCCGGCCGTGATCGTCAGGCTGAGCTGGTCGCGAAGGCCCTTGCCGTCCGTGTTCGTCGCCGCGGTGGTCATGGCGTAGCGCAGGGCGCCTGTGCCGCCGTTCGACACGTTGAGCGTCGCGCTGCCGGACGCCCCGGGGAAGATCGCGCTGAGATTGAAGAGTGCGGTCGGCGTCGTCGAGATGTCGATCGTTCCGGTGGTGAACGCGCCGGTCGCGTTCTCGGAGTCGGTGAAGACGGCGAGCGACATGCTGCCTGCGCCGAACGTCACCACGGCCGACGCGACCAGGATGAGCAGCGCGGCCAGCCGTCGCTTGCGACGCCGATCGAGATCGGGCGTCGCGGCGAGCGCAGACATGGAAGTCCCCTTCGGTCGGCTGTGGATCCCTCGATCCCTGACGGTCGGCCGACATGTCCGGCCGTAGACCCGGGTGAGCATGTGGTACCGCCCGATCCCGTGCCGAACGAGGCGATCTAAGCGACCTCGGGCGTAACCGACTATGGGACGTTCGGAGGCCCGCCCCGGTACGTTTGGCGCGCGGACTCGACGCGATGCCGGCGGCCTTTGGCCTGCCCGATCAGCGATCCGTGCGGCGGCCTGACCTTCCGGTGCCCGGCGGCACGACCGCCCGCCGGCCGGCCTCGGCGAGCCGCTCGTCGTAGCGGGCGTCGCGCCAGGCCAACGCGGCCTTGAGGCCGTCGCGGCGGACGATCGTGTCGAACTCGCGCGACGTCTCGTTCACGTTGATGAACGACTGCAGGTCGAGGCCCGATTCGACCGCGGCGAGGAAGCCCGACGCCTCCATCGCCCGATTGAGCATGAGCTTCGTCGGCGCCATGACGTCGGGCGGGACGCGGGCGAGCCGGTCGGCGAGGGCATCGACCTCGGCCTCGAGGAGCTCAGCCGGGACGGCCCGGTTGACGAGTCCGATCCGGGCCGCTTCCCGGCCGTCGACGAGATCGCCGGTGAACAGCAGCTCGCGGGTCTTCTTCTGGCCGACGAGGAACGGCATGAGCAGCGTCACCGGCGCCGAACCGAACCGGATCTCGGGCTCGCCGAGCTGCGCATCCTCGGCGGCGACGGCGAGGTCGCAGGCCATCGCGAGCTCGAGACCGCCGGCCAGCGCGTAGCCGTGGACCTGGGCGATGACCGGCTTGGGGCAGCGCCAGATGGCCAGGGTCGCCTCGACGTCCACGGCGAGGACCTCGCGCCAGCCCCAGGCGTCCCGGGGCGCTTCCTCCGACAGGTCGTACCCGGCACAGAAGGCCCGACCGGCGCCGGCGATGACGATCACCCGGACGGCAGCGTCGTCCACGGCGGCCTCGATCGCCGCGGTGAGCGCTTCACGAAGCTCGCCGCTGATCGCGTTGAGCTTCGTCGGCCGATTCAGGACGAGGCGGACGCCCCACGCTGCCGGCCGCCGGAGGACGAGCGGATCCTCGGTCACGGCTCTCCTTTCACGGGACCGCCTCGACGATCAGGGCGTCGACGGCGAGCGGGCCACCGGGAGTGGCGATGACGGGGTTGAGGTCGACCTCGATCCAGCCTGGTCGTTCGAGCGCGAGGGTCGAGAGCCGCGCGACCAGTGCCGCGATCGCGTCGGGGTCAACCGGCGGCGAGCCACGGAAGCCGTCGAGCAGCCGGGCGCCACGGAGCGACGAGAGCATCTCGCGCGCCTCGGCGAGCCGGACCGGGGCGAGGGCCACCGCGACGTCGTCGAGCGCCTCGGCGAGGACGCCACCGAACCCGACGAGGACCACAGCCCCGAACATCGGATCGCGCTCGAGGCCGACCATGAGCTCGAGGCCGGCCGGCGCCTGGCGCTGGACGGCGAGACCGCGGCGGTGCACGCTCGGCGGGAGCGGCAGCGCGAGGAGCTCCGCGGCCGCGGCGCGGACCGCGCCCGCGTCGGCAAGTCCCAGGCGCAGGCCGCCGACCTCGGTCTTGTGCGGCAGGTTCTCGGCGTCGAGCTTGAGGACGACCGGGTAGCCGAGCCGGTCCGCGGCCTCGACCGCCGCGTCGGCGTCCGCCGCCGGGACGAGGGGCGTGACCGGAATGCCGAGCGCCTCGAGCGCGGTGAGACTCTCGCGATCCGGCAGGACGCGTGTCCGCGGGCTCGGCGTCTCGGCCGGCCGGGGCACGTAGGCCCACGGGGTGGAGCCGGTCGCCAGCGCCGGCCACTCCGCCCGCCATGGACCCTCGGCCGTCCGTCGCTCGCGCCGTCGCTCCCAACGGGCAAGCCCGGCGATCGCCGTGAAGGCCTCGACCGTGCCCCGCAGCAGGGGCGCGCCGCCGCCCTCCTCGTCGAGCACGCGCTTCGTCTCGGCCGGGGGCTCGCCGGAGGTGAGGGACACGTAGACCGGGAGGATCCCTGGCCGTTGCGCGGTCGCGGCGAGGAGCTGGCGGGTCACCTCGTTCGCGGTCGCGACCTCCGATGGCAGCGAGCGGTACGGGAAATCGTGCACGAGGACGAGGACGTCATACGCGCCGGATGCGGCCAGAGCATCGAATGCCACGCGGTAGGCGGTCGTGGCCTCCGCCGCGCCCCACGGGTCGAGGGGATTCCCGACGTAGCCCATCGTCGGGAGCCCGGCGAGGATCTCGGCTCGAGCCGACTCCGGGATCGGCGGCAGGTCGACACCGGTCTGCGGCGCGAGATCCGCGATCAACGACGCCTCGCCGGTCGACACCGTCACGACGCCCGTCCGACCGCGACCAACGCGCCGGCCGGTCCGCCGGCAGCCGTCGGCGAGCTCGGCGGCTTCGAGGAGCTCATCGAGGTCGGCGCAGCGGATGACGCCGGCGGCGTCAAGCGCCGCATCGGTCACGCGGGCCTCGCCGGCCAGCGACCCGGAGTGGGCGATCGCCGCCGTGCGCGCCTGGCTCGATCGGCCGACCTTCACCGCGAGGATCGGCTTGCCGATCTCGAGCGCGTGGTCGGCCAGGGCGAGGAAGAGCTCCGGGCGCTTGAAGCCCTCCACGAAGAGGATGACCGCGGTCGTCTCGGGATCGTCGAGGCAATATGCGAGGTGGTCGCACAGGTCGATCGCCACCTCCGAGCCGCTGCTGATGATCCGGCTGAACCCGACGCGCGACCCGGAGTGGATGAACGCATCGGTCACCGAGCCCGACTGGGCGATGCCGGCGACGCCGCCGCGCGGCAGGTAGGGCGACACGTCGCCGATGTAGGCGGAGGTGTTCGTCGTGAGATCCCAGACGCCCATGCAGTTCGGGCCGACGAGCGCGATTCCGTGCCGGCGGGCCAGCTCGGCGACCTCGTCCTGCATCGCCGCGGCCGCCTCGCCGCCCTCGACGACGCCCCCGCCCGGCACGATGACGGCCTTCGCGCCGACCGCCGCGGCATCCGACACGATGGCGCCGGCACGGAGCGGGTTGACCGCAACGACGACGATGTCCGGCACCTCGGGCAGGGCGGCGAGCGACGGAAAGCACGGCTGACCGTGCAGCTCCTCGTACTTCGGATTCACGAAGTGGCAGCGGGTCGCGCTCGCCGTCGCCCGGAGGTTGTCGCGGACGGTGCCGGCGATCCAGCTCCGCGGCGACGCGCCGACGACCGCCACGGACCTCGGCGCGAACAGCGGCTCGAGGTCGATCGTTTGGGCCGCGGCCGGTTGCGTCGTCACGCTAGCCCACGACCGGCTCGACGCCGCGGCGCTCGAGGCCGCGGGCGACGATGAGCCGCTGGATCTCCGAGGTGCCCTCCCAGATCCGGTCGACGCGCAGCTCCCGGAAGTAGCGCTCCGCGGCCGTCTCTCGCATGTAGCCGCGGCCGCCGAACACCTGGACCGCGCGATCGGCGCAGCGGAATGCCGCCTCGGATGCGAAGAGCTTCGCGATCGACGCCTTCGCGTGGACGATCTTTGGATCCGCGCCGGTGTCGACGAGCCAGGCCGCCTCGCGCGTGAGCAGCCGAGCCGCCGACGCGTCCGCCGCGGAATCGGCGAGCGGGAACGACACGCCCTGGAAGTCGTAGATCCGCTCGCCGAACTGCCGCCGGCCGGTGGCCCATTCGACCGACTCGCGGAGGAGCCGCTCCATCGCCCCGGCGCAGCGGGCGCCGATGTGGATCCGCTCCTCGACGAACCACTCGTTCGTCAGCTCGTCCGCGGCGCCCACCCGGCCGAGGACCGCATCGTCGCCGACGCGGACGTCCTCGAGGACGAACTGCGGGTGGCGGTCGGCGAAGGTGTGCGTGTAGTCGGGGTCGGCGGACATCCGCACGCCGGGCGTGTCGTAATCGACGAGGAAGAGCGTCGGCTCGCGCCGGTCGCCGTCGACGGCGATCGCGTGGAAGATCATGAAGTCCGTGTCGTCGGGGCCCGTGACGAACCACTTCTCGCCGTTGAGGACCCAGCCACCGGCCTTCGCGTCGCGGGTCGCCGTCGCCTCGAGCGTCCGGGCGTCGCTGCCGGCGTTCCGCTCGGTGATCGCGTAGCTGCCGGAGCGCTCGCCGCGGAGGCTCGGGTCGAGGTAGCGCTTGCGCTGCTCGGGCGTCGCGCGACGAAGGGCGTTGTACGCGCCGGGGATGAACGACCAGAGCCCGCCGGTCGCCTGGCCGAGCTGCTCCTGGACGACGACCTGCTCGAGCGCCGTCCAGCCCTGCCCGCCGAGCTCCTTCGGGAAGCTGCCGCCCTGGAGGTTCGCCTCGAGCGCCGCCTTCCGGATGGCGTTCCCCCACTCTCGCGGCACCCGGCCGCCGGCCCGCTCGAACTCGACCTCGCGCGGCTGGAGGACCTCCGTGACGAAGCGTCGCACGCGATCGCCCAGGGCACGCTGGTCGGGGCTGAGGGCGAAGTCCACGCGCGGAGTCTGCTGCGGCCCTTGCCCGAGCCAGCCGCCGCGTCGCGGTCAGCGGGACGGGTAGAGGCGCGTCGACGCTGACGACCCGGCCCGCGGGTCGATCAACGCCTCGAACGTGAGCGAGCGCGCGGAGCCGACAACGCCGGCATGGGCCGGCCCGGTGCGGGCGAGCCTCAGCCCGGCTGGGCGATCACCATGATGCGGAGCTCGGTCATGTCCTCGATCGCCCAGCGCAGGCCCTCGCGACCCTGCCCGCTGTCCTTCACGCCGCCGTAGGGCATGTGGTCGATCCGGTACGTCGGCACGTCGTTGACGATCACGCCACCGACCTCGATCTCGTGGAACGCGCGCCAGGCGTTCTGCAGGTCGTTCGTGAAGACGCCGGTCTGGAGGCCGAACGACGAGTCGTTGACCTGGCGGATCGCGTCGCCGAAGTCGCGGAACGTGAACCCGACGACGAGCGGCGCGAACGCCTCGTTCGAGCACACCTGGGCAGTCGGCGGGACGTTCGTGAGGATCGTCGGCGGGAAGAAGTTGCCGTTGGCCTTGCCGCCGAGCAGGACCTTGCCGCCGAGCGCCACGGCTTCGTCGACCCAGCGTTGCGTCCGGCCGGCGGCGTTGCCGTCGACCATCGGCCCGACGTCGGTCTGCGGGTCGAGTGGATCGCCGACCTTGAGCGCCTTCGCCCCGTCGACGAGCCGCTTCATGAAGTCGGCCTGGACGTCCTCGTGGACGAACATCCGCTGGACGCTGATGCAGACCTGGCCGGCGTAGGTGAAGGCGCCGACGAGCGTCCGCCGCACGGCCCAGTCGAGATCGGCGGTCTTGTCGACGATGACCCCGGCGTTGCCGCCGAGCTCGAGCACGACCTTCTTCTTGCCGGCCCGCTCCTTCATCCGCCAGCCGACCGACGGCGAGCCGGTGAACGTCAGCAGCTTGAACCGGTCGTCGGCGACCATCCGATCGCCGAGCTCGCGGGTCATCGGCAGGATGCTCACCGAGCCGGCCGGGGCGCCGGCGGCCTCGATGATCTCGGCCACCGTCAGCATCGTCAGCGGGTCCTTCGACGGCGGCTTGAGGACGATCGGGTTGCCGGACGCGATGGCCGGCGCGATCTTGTGGGCCGCGAGGTTCAGCGGGAAGTTGAACGGGCTGATCCCGGCGATCGGGCCGATGGGGAACCGGCGGGTGATCCCGACGCGGCCCTTCGACGCGGGCATGAGATCGAGCGGGATGACCTCGCCGACGATGCGCTCCGCCTCCTCGGCGCCCAGGCGGAACGTCAGCGTTGCCCGGTCGACCTCGACGAGCGCGTCGCGGATGGGCTTGCCCGCCTCGAGGGCGAGCACCCGGCCGATCTCCTCGCGCCGGGCCTTGATGCCGGCGCTGATGTCGCGGAGGATGCGGCCTCGCTCGTACGCCGGCAGCGTCCGGGTCGTGTCGAACGCCTTGACCGCCGCCGTGACCGCTTCCTCGTACTGCTCCGGTGTCGCGTTGTAGGTCGCGCCCGCGGGGTTGTCCGGGTCGGCCGGGTTCGCGATCTGCAGCCGGTCAGGAGAGTCGACCCAGCGGCCGGCGAGGAAGATCGGATGGGGCTTGGCGCCGGTCGCGGTGGTCATCGATGGGCCTCGGCTCGGGCGTCCAAGTGGACGCCCGGCCATTCTACGCGCCGCCTTCGAATGCCCGAGGGCGAAGGCCTCAGGCGCGTCAGGTCTTGTCGACGGGTTCGATCGTCTGGATCGGGTCGTCCCAGACCGGGGACGGCTCCATGGGCAGCGGGCCACCCGGCAAGCCGACGATGCTCATCGCTTCACGGTCCGGCAGCTCGACGGCCGTCTCGGCATCGAGCTCCTCGGGCGTCAGCCCTTCCTGCTCCTTCGTCATTCGGGCCTCCTTTCGGGCCGACAGCCTCGCAGGCCCGCCGAAACGGGCGTGTAACGACCTCCGAGGAGGTGTGTCTCGCGCCTTGCAGGTCCCGGAGCCGTCGCCGATCACTGTTAGGCGCGCGAATCCCCTGTCCCCTGCGGTGGGCTGCGTCCGACAGACGACGCAGGTCACCGTTGTCCCGACGCCGTCCCCCCGAGGCGGCGCGCAGGAGTGAGGCGGAACATGCGAGCACGGCCTGCCTGGCAGGCCCTCCGCCGGAGCCGCCGGGCGATCCGTGCGGCCCTCGAGGCGGCGGCCCGACAGGCGGGGAACGAACCGTCGACAGTGGCCCCGACGAACGTCGTCCGGGCCGTCAACGTCGGCGAACCCGGGAGCACCGCCGTCTCGAGCCGCCAGACGGTGGTCCACGTCGGCCGGAGCTCCCGAGGCACCAACGACCAGAACGACAGCCACGGAGGATGACATGACCGACTCGATGCGCCCCAACACCGACGATCGGCGACCGCTCGTCGACGAGACGCAGCGGCCCGGCGACGTGACGAGCACCGACGAGCAGGACCTCACCGACGGCGAGCTCGAGTCGCAGGACGCGACGGAGCTCCCCGATCGCGAGGCGATGTCGCTCGTCGACCTGAACCTTGCCGCCCCGGTCAACGCCGCGGTCGCGGCGAACGTCCTCTCGGACGGCTCGGTCGCCTACGCCGACGCCGACCAGACGGCGATCATCGACCAGGCCACCAACAACGACAACGACATCACCCCGTAAGGACCTGAC
>DATBKB010000089.1:0-11052 GCA_036556145.1 Candidatus Limnocylindrales bacterium
CTGCCGAAGGACGAGCTGCGGCGCCGCCTGACCGGCGAGTACGCGCTCGACAAGGCCGACGGCGCGGGAACGCTGCTGTTCGATCTGGCCGCTCGCGACTGGTCTCGCGAGGTCGTCGACGCGCTCCGGATCGACCGGGCGTGGCTGCCCCCGACCCACGAGGGCCCCGCGGTGACCGGCAAGGTCACGGCCCAGGCGGCCGCCGCGACCGGGCTTCGGGCCGGCACGCCGGTCGTCGCCGGCGGCGGCGACCAGTCGGCGAACGCAGTCGGCGTGGGCGCCGTCGACGTGGGGATCGTGGCGCTCTCGCTGGGCACGTCGGGCGTCGTCTTCGCCACGACGGACCGGCCGCTCTACGAGCCGCGCGGCCGGGTCCACGCCTTCTGCCATGCGGTGCCGGGGCGGTGGCACATGATGTCGGTGATGCTGTCCGCGGCCGGCAGCCTGCGCTGGTTCCGAGACGCGATCGCCCCGCGGACCGACTTCCACGAGCTCGTCGCTCCCGCTGCTGAAGTCCCCGCGGGCAGCGACGGGCTGCTCTTCCTGCCCTATCTCACCGGCGAGCGCAGCCCGCACCCGGACCCGCTTGCGCGCGGCGCGTTCGTCGGGTTGACGGTCGGCCACGACCGGCGGCATCTCACGCGGGCGGTCCTCGAGGGCGTCGCGTTCGGGCTGCGCGACGGGTTGGATCTCATGGTCGAGGCCGGGATGCCGGCGCCCGATCGGATCCGGGCCTCGGGCGGCGGCACCGCCAGCCCGCTCTGGCGGCAGATCCTCGCCGACGTGCTGCAGGCGGAGATCTCGACGGTCGAGACCTCGGAGGGCGCGGCATTCGGCGCGGCGATCCTCGCCGCGGTCGGCGCGGGCTGGTACGGGAGCGTCGAAGCGGCCTCGGCCGAGCTCGTGACGGCGACGCCGGTGGCGTCGCCGGGCGAGGATGCGGGCCGCTACGCCGAGCTGCACCGGGTCTACCGCGAGCTGTATCCAGCGCTGGCGGAGACCTTCCACCGGCTGTAGGCGCGGCGCCTGCCGCGCCGCGCGACCAACCGCGCTGCGCGATCAGCCGCGCTGCCCGATCAGCCGCGCTGCCCGATCAGCCGTGGAGCTCGGCCAGCTCCTCCTGGGTGACCTCCTCTGGTCGCTTGCCGAGGATGATCATCCCGAGCACCTCGTCGGTCGTGACCTTCGCCTTGTCCACAATGCCGACGATCCGGCCGTGGTACATGACCGCGATCCGGTCGGACAGGTCGAAGACGTCGTGGATGTCGTGGCTGATGAGGAAGATCCCGATGCCTTCTGCCTTGAGCTGGCGGATGAGGTCGCGAACCTGCGCGGTCTCGGCCGGCCCGAGCGCCGCGGTCGGCTCGTCCATGATGAGGATCCGCGCGTTGAAGTGGACGGCCCTGGCGATGGCGACAGACTGGCGCTGGCCGCCGGACAGCGAGCGAACGGGCGTCTTGAACCGCTTGAAGTGCGGGTTCAGGCGGCCCATCACCTTGCGCGTCGCGTCCTCCATGGCGGAGTCGTCGAGGATGCCGAGCGCGGTCGTCAGCTCGCGGCCGAGGAACAGGTTGGCCGGCGCGTCGACGTTGTCGGCGAGCGCGAGCGTCTGGTAGATCGTCTCGATCCCGACCGCCTTCGCATCGCGCGGGTTCGTGATGGACGCGACCCGGCCGTCGATGAGGATCTCGCCGGAGTCCGGGCGCTGTGCGCCGGACAGCGTCTTCATGAGCGTCGACTTGCCCGCGCCGTTGCCGCCGACGACCCCCACGACCTCGCCCGCGTGGAGGTCGAGCGTGACGTCGTCGACGGCGCGCACGCCGCCGAACGACACGCGGATGTCGCGCATCTCGACGAGCGGGGCGCTGTGCGCCGGGGCGGGCGCCGTCATGACGCTCTCCGGCGGAGCAGCGCGTCGAGGCCGACCGCCGCCACGAGGACGATGCCGACGACGATGTCCTGGGTGGGCGAGTCGACGAGCAGCAGGAGCATGCCCGAGCGGAGCGACTGCATGACGACGGCGCCGAGGACGGCGCCGGCGATCGTGCCGATCCCGCCGGCGAACGACGTGCCGCCGATGACGGCCGCGGCGATGACGTCGAGCTCGTTCTGCACGCCGAGGTTCGTCACGGCTCCGTTCAGCCGGGCCGACGTGATCGCCGCGCTGATCGCGACGAGCACGCCCATGAGGACGAACGTCAGCATGATCGTCCGCCGGACGTTGATCCCACCGAGCACGGCCGCTTCGGGGTTGCCGCCGATCGCGAAGACGTACCGGCCGAAGCGGCGACGCGTCGCGATCACCGTCATGACGAGGGCGACCCCGGCGAGGATGAGGACCGGGAAGGCGATCCCCGTCGCGATCCTCAGTCCGCCCGGCGGCTCGGTGATCCCGTGGTCGGCCGCGTACTGGGAGGCGAGGGCCGGCGGCCACGGGTAGCTGTTCGCCACCCAGACGGCGGCAAGGACGGCGACGCAGAAGACCGCGCCGACGAGGATCTCGGCCCAACGCGGCCGGGTCTGGAACCCGTAGCGGCGCTTGCGACGACGGTTCGCGATGAGGGTGTAGACGATCCCGGCGCAGGCGATGAGCGCGACGATCCAGCTCCATCGATCGCCGAGCGAGCCGATCGGCCCGCCACCGAGGAGCGCGAACGAGGAGTCCAGCGGCGCGATCGTCTGGCCCTGGGCATACCAGAAGATCAGGCCGCGCCAGATGAGGAATCCACCGAGCGTCACGACGAACGAGGGCACGCCGCCGTACGCCACGAGCGCGCCGTGCAGGCCGCCGATGAGAGCGCCAAGGCCGATGCCGACGGCCAGGGCGACGATCCACGTGTACGGCTGGTCGAAGCCCAGCCCGAGGGTCTGCGGGATCCATTCGGCCTGGACCATCGCCATCGTGTAGCCGAGGAATCCCAGGAGCGACCCGACCGAGAGGTCGATGTTGCGCGACACGATGACCAGGACCATGCCGGTGGCCATGATCGCGATCGAGGCGCTCTGGACGGAGAGGTTCCAGAGGTTGCGCGGCGTGATGAAGTTCCCGTTCGACCTCCAGTGGAACAGGATCCAGATCACCGCCAGGGCGAGGAGCATCCCGAGCAGACGGGTGTCGATCTCGAGGGAGGTCGTGACCGATCGGACGCGGGACGTGGCCGAACCGAACGCCGAGCGGACCCGCGAGACGGCAGCCCGTACCCGCCCGGCGGGCCGGTGGCTCGTCGCGTCCGGGACGCCGGAGATCTCGGTCATCGCTCGGTGTTCATCGCGAAAGGGTTCCGATCATGCACGCGCCCCGGCCGGCGGCGTTCCGCCGGCACGGGGCGCGTCAGTGCTCGATGCGGTGGGTCAGTTGCAGGCGGCAACCGACCCGGCGGCCACGTTCTGGCAGAGCTTGGCCTTGTCGATCCACCCCGCGTCGAGGACGACGTTGAGGTTGTCCTTCGTGATCGCCTGCGGCGTCAGCAGGATCGACGTCATGTCGTTCCCGCCGGGGCTCTTGAACTGCCCGACGCCGCTGACGGCCTTGATGTCCTTGTTGGAGCAGAGCTGCGCGGCTGCCTGGCCGGCCGCCTTGCCGAGCTCCCGCGAGTCCTTCCAGACGTCGACGGTCTGCTCGCCGAGAGCGACCCGGTTGAGGGCGGCGGCGTCGCCGTCCTGGCCGGACACCGGCACCTTGCCCGCGAGGCCCTGGGCCTTGAGCGCGGCGACCACGCCGCCGGCCATTCCGTCGTTCTCCGACAGGACGGCATCGACGTCGTTGTTGTTGGCCGTCAGGAACTGCTCCATCGATGTCTGGGCCTTGCCCGGGTCCCAGTTGTCCGTGTAGCTCTCGCCGACGATCTTGATCTTGTCGCTGTTCTGGCCGACCTCGGGGACGCCCGCCTGGACGTAGCCAGCGCGGAGGAAGTCGGCGTTCGCGTCGGCCTTGTTGCCCTTGATGATCACGAAGTTGCCCTCGGAGACCACCTTGAGCACGGCCTCGGCCTGGAGCTTGCCGACGAGGACGTTGTCGAACGTGATGTAGAGCGCCTTCGGATCCTCGATCAGGCGGTCGTACGCGATGACCGGGACGCCGTTCGCGATCGCGCTCGCGGCGGCCGGCTTGATCGCCTCACCGTCCTGGGCAAGGATGATGACGACCTTCGCGCCCTGGGTGATGAGGTTCTCGACGTTGCTGGCCTGGGTCTCGGCCGACGACTTGGCGTCGTTCGAGATGTACTCGGCGCCGGCGGCGGCAAGGGCGGCCTTGATGGCCGGCTCGTCCCACTTCGCCCAGCGCTCTTCCTGGTAGTTGTTCCACGAGACGCCGACCTTGCAGCCGGTGGCGCCGCCGGAGCCGGACGCGCCCGGCGACGAGCAGGCACCCACGATGACGGCGACGGCGCCCAACAGGGCCGCCGCCCTCCGAATCCGCATTGTCCTCTCTCCTCCTGACCGTCAGCCGGGTGACGGATAACCCCGCTAGGCTACATCCTTGTCAAGACCCGCACGGTGTCAATCGGGCAACCGGGGCCGGGGGCGCCCGTCGAGCGTGCCGCTGAGCGGGAATCGAGACCCGCGCGGACCGGGGAGGAAACGATGAAGGCGCTGCGCTGGGGGGTCCTGTCGACCGCGAAGATCGGGCGGGATCGGGTCATTCCCGCGCTCCGGAAGGCGGCGGGCTGCCGGCTCGTCGCGCTCGGATCGCGTGACGGGACACGGGGCCGCGAGGTCGCCGCGGCGGTGGGCATTCCCCGGGTCCACGACTCGTACGAGGCACTCGTCGCGGACCCCGAGATCGACGCCGTCTACATCCCCCTGCCCAACCACCTCCATCGCGAGTGGACGATCGCGGCGGCCCGCGCCGGCAAGCACGTGCTGTGCGAGAAGCCGCTCGCGCTGACGGTCGCCGATGCCGAGGAGATGATCGAGGCCTGCCGCGACGCGGGCGTCCAGCTCATGGAGGCGTTCATGTACCGCTTCCATCCGACCTGGGTCGGGGTGCGGGACCTGCTCGCGTCCGGCCGGATCGGGCCGGTCGCCGCGATCCAGACGTGGTTCGGCTACTACAACGACGACCCGGCCAACATCCGGAACATCCGCGACGCCGGCGGCGGCGCGCTCTACGACATCGGTTGCTACGCGATCAACGTGTCCCGGATGCTCCTCGGCGGCGAGCCGACCGGCGTCACGGCGTCCGTGGTGCGTGACGAGAGCAGTGGGGTCGACGTCCTCGCCAGCGCCGTCCTCGAGTACGGCGACCGCCTCGCCTCCTTCACGGTCTCGACCCGGACCGAGACGGACCAGCGCGTCCACGTCTACGGGACGAAGGGCCGGATCACGATCCCGATCCCGTTCAACATCCCGTCGGACCGCCCCACCGAGGTCCACGTCATCGCCGGCGGCGATCCGCCGGTCGCCCCGGCGACGGAGGTGCTGACCTTCCCAACCGCCGATCCGTACGCACTCGAGGTCGAGGCGTTCGCCGCGGCCGTCCTCGACGGGCGGCCGGCGCCCCTTCCGCCGAGCGACGCGGTCGCGAACCTGCGGGTCATCGAGGAGATCTTCCGCGTCGCGGAGGCGCGGCGATACGAGACATCGCCGGCGTAACAGCGCGGCGCGATGTGATGAGTCCCGTGGCGTGACGAGGAGCAGGCCGGTCGCCGCGCTGCTTGCCGTCGCCGCCGTCGGCCTCATCGCGCTCGGCGTGGCGAGGCTGGGGACCGGGCCCCGCCCGGGCACGGGCGGCCCGGTCGTCGTCCCGAGGTTCGTCGAGGAGACGGCCGAGGCCGGCCTCGACCATCGCTACGACGGCGAGTTCGAGTACTTCGTCGGCGGCGGCGTGGCCGTCTTCGACTGCGACGGCGATCGTCGGGACGACCTGTACATCGCCGGCGGCTCGCGGCCGGCCGGGGTGTTCCGCAACACGAGCGCGGTCGGCGGGGAGCTGCGGTTCGAGCGGATCGCGTCGGCCGCGACGGACCTTCGTGCGGTGGTCGGCGCGTACCCGCTCGACGTCGACGGCGACCGGATCACCGATCTCGCGGTGCTCCGTCACGGCGGCAACGTCCTGCTGCGCGGCCTGCCGCAATGCGGCTTCGAGCGATCGAACGAGGACTGGGGCTTCGATGGCGGCGAGGCCCGGACGACCGCCTTCAGCGCGACCTGGGAGCGCGGCGCGTCGTGGCCGACGCTCGCGTTCGGCAACTACCTCGACGAGTCGTCGGACGACCCGGAACACCTCTGCTTCGACAACGTCCTCGTCCGCCCGGCAGTCGTCGGTCGCGGGTTCGGCGAGCCCGCACCGCTCCGGCCGAGCTGGTGCGCGCTCTCGATGCTCTTCAGCGACTGGGACCGGTCCGGACGGCGCGACCTTCGCGTCAGCAACGACCGCCACTACTACCCGGACACGAGCGCCGGGCAGGAGCAGCTGTTCCGCCTCGATCCCGACCGGCCGCCGCGCGAGTACACCGAGGGCGACGGCTGGCAGCGGCTCCGCATCTGGGGCATGGGCATCGCCAGCCACGACCTGACCGGCGACGGCTACCCCGAGGTCTACCTCACGAGCCAGGGCGACCAGAAGCTCCAGACGCTCGCGGTGGGCTCCGCCCAGCCGCGGTACGAGGACATCGCCGTCGCGCGCGGGGCCGCCGCACACCGTCCGTACACCGGCGACACGCCGCTGCCCTCGACCGGCTGGCACGACGAGTTCGACGACGTCAACAATGACGGCCTCATGGACCTGTTCGTCGCCAAGGGCAACGTCGAAGCGCAGCCCGACTACGCCGCGCGCGATCCGAGCAATCTGCTCCTCGGGCAGCCCGACGGGACGTTCCGGGAGGCCGCGTCCGAGGCCGGGATCGTGAGCTTCGACCGGGCCCGCGGCGCGGCCCTGGCCGACCTCAATCTCGACGGCTGGCTCGACCTCGTCGTTGTCAACCGACGCGTGCCGGTCCGGGTCTGGCGGAACACGGGCGCGGGCGACGGCCGGTCGCTCGCGGTTCGGCTCGTCCAGTACGGCACGAACCGCGATGCGGTCGGGGCGTGGATCGAGGTGCGGGCCGGCGGACGGGTGACGGAGCGTGAGGTGACGATCGGTGGCGGCCACGCCGGTGGCCAGCTCGGGTTCACCCATTTCGGCCTCGGCGGTGCGGATCGCGTGGAGGTCCGGGTGCGCTGGCCGGACGGCGAGCTGAGCCCGTGGCTCGCGGCCACGCCGGGGTTCGCGATCGTCGAGCGGGACGCGGCCGAGGTCGTGCCGTGGGACCCGCGACCGTGAGCGCGCGGGCGCGGGCGGCCTCGCCGGCGAAGGCGCGTCTCGCCGACGTTCCGCTACCGGACTTCGGGATGCCGGACGCCGCGCCGGAGATTCCGGCCGCGACGTACCGGCGTCGGCTCGAGGTGCTCCGTGCGCGCGCCGAGGAGCGACGCTACGACCGCCTCGTCGTCTACGCCGATCGCGAGCACAGTGCCGGCATCGCCTGGCTCAGCGGCTTCGACCCGCGCTTCGAGGAGGCGATCGCGATCGTCGGCCCGACCGAGGACCCGGCGATCCTCGTCGGGAACGAGTGCTGGGGCATGGCCGGCGCCGCGCCGCTGCCGATGCGCCGCGAGCTCTTCCAGGACCTGAGCCTGCCGCATCAGCCACGGAACCGGTCGCGATCGTTGCGCGAGATCCTCGCCGGGGAGGGGATTGCCCCCGGCACCCGGGTGGGTGTCCTCGGCTGGAAGACGTATGCGAACCGGGCGACGATCGAGGTGCCGGCGTTCGTCGTCGACGAGCTCCGCGATCTCGTGGGGGCGACCGGCCTCGTCGAGAACGCCACCGACCTGCTCATCGATCCGGCCGACGGCCTTCGGGTCATCAACGACGTCGACCAGCTCGCGGTGCTCGAGCATGCCGCGTGCCGAACGTCGTCGGGCGTTCGCAACCTCCTGATGCGCTTGCGTCCGGGGATCACGGAGCGCGGGGCCGTCGCCCTCCTCGGCTGGGACGGCACGCCGCTGTCGTGCCACCTCATGCTGACCGCCGGGCCGCGGGCGCGCCTCGGGCTCCTGAGTCCCGGCGACCGGCGTATCGAACGCGGCGATCCGCTCACCGTCGCGTTCGGGATCTGGGGCGCGCTCAACTGTCGCGCCGGGTTCGTGGTCGAGGATGCCGCCGAGCTGCCCGAGGCGATTCGGGACTACGTCGACCGGCTCGTTGGTCCGTACTTCGAGGCGATCGCCGAGTGGTACGGCGCGCTGCGAATCGGGGTGACCGGCGGCGAGCTCCAGGCGGTCGTCGACCGCCGTCTCGGCGATCCCTTCTTCGGGATCTTCCTCAACCCGGGCCACCAGATCCACCTCGACGAGTGGGTCAGCTCGCCGGTTTGGCCGGGCTCGACCGTCGAGCTCCGATCCGGCATGGCGATGCAGGTCGACGTCATCCCCGCCACGGGCACCGCGTACTTCACGACGAACATCGAGGACGGTATCGCGCTCGCCGACGAATCCCTGCGAGCGGCGCTCGCCGCGTCGTACCCCGGAGCGTGGAGCCGCATCCAGGCTCGGCGACGGTTCATGGCAGATGCCCTCGGGATCGACCTCCATCCCGACGTCCTGCCGTTCTCGAACATCCCGGCTCTCCTGCCGCCGTTCCTGCTGCGGCCCGACCGGGCGATGACGCTCGCCGGCTGAGCTCAGCGGGGCGTCGCGGGTGGCCTCCCGGGCACGGTGCGGGTACGATAGATCGCCGCACTGCAGGGGAGCCCTCTCGTGGAGCGCGAGGGATGACAGGCAGGATGACAGAGCGGCACCGGGAGTCGCCGCGGCTCGTCGTCGTGGGGTCGTCCGCCGGGGGGGTGGAGGCCCTGTCGGTGCTCGTCTCCAACCTGCCGCGGGACCTCGCGGCGCCGGTCGTCATCGCCCAGCACCTCGACCGTCGCGGCCCGAGCCACCTCATCGAGATCCTGTCGCGCCGCACCGAGATGACGGTCCAGGCGGTCGAGGACAAGGCCCACCTCGAGGCCGGCACGATCTACGTGATTCCCGCGAACCGTCATGTCGCGGTGACGGATCACGAGCTGCGGTTCGTCACCCCGACCGAGGACGGCCCGGCGCCCTCGGTCGACCGGCTCCTCAGCACGGCCGCCGACGTGTTCGGTGAGGGTCTCATCGCCGTCGTCCTCACCGGCATGGGCAGCGACGGCGCCGCCGGTGCGCGGCGGGTCAAGGCGGCGGGCGGCACGGTCATCGTCCAGGACCCGAAGACGGCGCGGTTCCCGTCGATGCCGGCATCGCTCGCCCCGACGAGCGTCGACATCGAGGCCCCGCTCGAGTCGATCGGCGCCATCGTCCGCGAGCTCGCCGCGGAGCTCCCGGCCGCGTCGGAGGAGTCCGAGGCCGCCATCCTCCGCCAGCTGCTCGACCGACTCCGCGACCGGACCGGCATCGACTTCTCGGCCTACAAGCCGCCGACGATCCTTCGTCGACTCCAGCGCCGGCTGGTCGCGACCGGCAATCCGGACCTGCGCCAGTACCTGCGCTACGTGGGGGCGCATCCTCGCGAGCTCGACAAGATCGGCGCGTCGTTCCTCATCAAGGTCACCGAGTTCTTCCGGGACGCCGAGCTGTTCGACCACCTTCGCGAGCAGCTCGTGCCGAAGCTCGTCGAGGAGGCCCGCGGCCATGGCCGCGAGCTGCGGGTGTGGTCCGCGGGCTGTGCGACTGGCGAGGAGGCGTACTCGCTGGCCGTCCTCATCTCCGACGCCCTTGGCGTCGAGCTGCCTGACTGGACGATCCGGATCTTCGCCACCGATCTCGACCCGGACGCGATCTCGTTCGCCAGGCGAGGCATCTACCCGGCTTCCGCCCTCGCCCACGTCGATCCGCAGACACTCCAGCGCCACTTCACGCAGACCGACGGCGAGTACGAGGTCCGCAAGCACCTGCGGACGATGACCGTGTTCGGCCAGCACGATCTGGGCGCGCGGGCCCCGTTTCCGCGCATCGATCTCGTGCTCTGCCGGAACGTCCTGATCTACTTCACGCCAGAGCTCCAGCGGCGGGCCCTCCAGCTGTTCGCCTTCTCGCTGCGCGACGGCGGCTGGCTGGCGCTCGGCAAGGCCGAGACGACGAGCCCGCTCGCGGAGTACTTCACGGTCGATGACTCGCGGCTCAAGCTCTTCCGGCGGCGCGGAGAGCGGCTCCTCGTCCCACCGGCTCACACGGCCGAGCCCCGCGCGACGGCGCCGCCGCGGCCGGCGACGGCTCGAACGGCGTTCGGGATCGAGAACCAGGTCGAAGCCGCGCGGCGGCGGTCGGCCGGCGAGAGTGCCGAAGCCGTGCTTGCCGCGGTCCCGGTCGGGATCATCGTGGTCGACGCGAGCTACGACATCAAGGCGATCAACCCCGCCGCGAGGGATCTCCTCGGGATCCACGGCTCGGCGCTCAAGCGGGACGTGGTCCACCTGGCCGAGCGGCTCGATTCCGGAGCCCTCCGTCGCGCGATCGACACCGCCAAGGCCGGGGAGTCGAGCGACTTCACGGCGACGCTCCTGCGGCTGGACGGCAGCAGCGAGGTGCAGACCGAGGTCGAGATCAGCGCCCACGCGGCCCCCGGTCCGCCGGGTGACGAGCAGCGCGTGGCCATCCTCATCCGCGACGTCACCGGCGAGCGGGCACGCGTCCGCGAGCTCGAGACCGGCCGGGATGCCCAGCGAGGGGACGTCGACCGCCTGGCGCGCCAGATCGATGCCTACCGCGAGACCAACCAGCAGCTCCTCGACGCCAACCGGGAGCTGACGACCGAGAACGTCGACCTGCGCGGGTCGAACGAGGAGCTTCTCGTCGCCAACGAGGAAGTCCAGGCGACGACGGAGGAGGCCGAGACCCTGAACGAGGAGCTCCAGGCGACGAACGAGGAGCTCGAGACCCTGAACGAGGAGCTCCAGGCCACGGTCGAGGAGCTCAACACGACGAACGACGACCTCGAGGCGCGCTCGGCCGAGCTGGCCGAGGCAGCCGGACGGCACGAGGTCGATCGGCGCTCCGCCGAGCTGCTCGCCGCGCGGCTGGCCGGGCATC
>DATBKB010000090.1:0-10034 GCA_036556145.1 Candidatus Limnocylindrales bacterium
CCCCGATCGAGGTTCGATGGCGCCAGTTCCGGAACGCGCCTCGCCCGGTCGTGCGGGCGGTCCTGAGCAGCCTCGTCGTCGCGTCGATCGCGGGAGTGGCCTACCTCGCTTACGACATCGCGATCGATCGCGGCGTGCGGCTCCCCGGCGGCGACCTGCGGCTCCTCGCGCTGACCGTCTACGTCCTCCTCGTGCTGGTCGCGGGCACCGTCGCAACCTGGCTGCTCGTCCCGCAGCCGACCGGCTCCGGCACCCGCGCGGTCCGGAGCCCGTGGAGCGCGGCGCTCGGACTGCTCGCGGCGGTGCCTGTCTGCTACCTGGTGCTGGTCGTGTTGCTCGAGGTCCTCAAGCCGCTCCTGGCTGCCCCGGACTAGCCCGGAAGTACCATTCCGGGGAGGCTGGGTCCTCCCCGATCATCTGGCCTCGGTGGGCGATCCTCGCCGACCGAGGGAGTTGACGCGCCGCGTGACCAAGGAAGAGCACCACGTCGCGATGCCGCGCCTGTACGGCGCGCCGCCGACCCGCCGTCCCGCCCCAGCCGCCAAGGAGGCGCCCCGGCCGTTCGACCCGGACGACCTCCCGGTGACGGCCGACCTGAGCGACGACGAGCTGTCGTTCGTCGACTCGCTGCCCCCGGAGGCGTTCCTTCCGGGCGGCGGACTGATCCTGGGTGCGGACGGCCAGCCGGTCGCAGCCGAGGACGGACGCCGGCGCTGGTTCTCGCTGCGCGGGCTGCGCCGCCTGTTCGGGAGCTCGTAGCTCACCTTCGCGGCCCAAACGGCTTTTCCCTCATATCTGGACATCCTCGCCGAATCGTGGCCTAATACCTCGCTATGCCGAGGGATTCGGGAGGGTCGCTCCGCATCGGACAGGCGGCCGAGTTGCTCGGCGTCGGGATCGACACGCTCCACCGATGGGAGGCTGACGGGCGGCTCCGCACGGA
This sequence comes from Candidatus Limnocylindrales bacterium, assembly GCA_036556145.1. GTDB lineage: Bacteria > Chloroflexota > Limnocylindria > Limnocylindrales > CSP1-4 > JACDAV01. The sequence goes on from DATBKB010000090.1 coordinate 944, forward strand.
GCGCTCGTCGGGCGGGCAGCGCCTCGTCCCGATCGCCGAGGTCAGCCGGCTGCTCGCCGAGCGCCGCCGCTCCGCTCCAACCCGGCCGATCGTGGCCCAGTCCGCCCGCAACCGGTTCGAGGGCATCGTCACGAGGGTCGAGCGAGATCGCGTCGCCGCGGTGGTCGAGGTGCTGGCCGGGCCGCACCGGCTCGTCAGCCTCATGACCGCCGAAGCGGTCGAGGAGCTCGGCCTCGAGGTCGGCCGCGAGGCGGTCTGTGTGGTCAAGGCGACCCAGGTCATCGTCGAGATTCCCCGCTAGGCCGATGCGCCGACCGGTCGCGCTGCTCGCCGCGATCCTGCTGACGGTCTCCGCCGGCGGCTGCGCGTCGATGGGCGGCTCCAGCGCCGCGCCCACCGAGGTCACGGTATTCGCCGCGGCGTCGTTGCGGGACGCGCTCGGTGCGGCGGCGAGCGCCTATCGCGAGAATGCGCCAGGAGTCACGCTCACCCTCTCGTTCGATGCCTCCAGCGCGCTCCGGACGCAGATCGAGCAGGGCGCGCCGGCCGATGTCTTCGCGTCGGCGGACATGTCGAACCCAACCGCGCTCGCCGACACGGGTCTGACCCGCGGCCCGGTCGTCCCCTTCGCCGCCAACCATCTCGCGATCGTCGTTCCGGCGGCCAACCCGGCATCGATCCGCGACCCGCGCGACCTCGCTCGCGACGGCGTCCGGGTCGTCGGCGCGGGCGAGGCGGTGCCCATCAGCCGCTACGTCGAGGCGTGTCTCGTGAAGCTCGAGGACGTGGCGGGCTACCCGGCCGGCTACGCCGCCGCCGTCCAGGCGAACGTCGTGTCCCGCGAGGACAACGTCCGGGCCGCGCTCGCGAAGGTCGAGCTCGGCGAGGCGGACGCCGCGTTCGTCTACGCCACCGACGCCGTCGCGTCCGATGCCGTCGACACGATCGCGATCCCGGCCGAGGCAAACGTCGAGGCGACGTACGGTGCGGTGGTCGTCGGAGCGACGCGCCATCCTGCCGAGGCCGCCGCGCTCGTCGAGTGGCTCGCCGGCGATCGCGGTGCGGCGGTCCTCGCACGTTTCGGCTTCGAGCCGCCGGCGAGATGAGCGGGACGCGTCGCGCCCCGGCGGCGGTCGCCGCCGGGGCGCTGCTCTGCCTCTTCCTCGGCCTGCCGGTGCTGGCGCTCCTCGCGCGAGCAGCGGCGGACCCGGCTCCGGGGACGGCCGGCGGCGCGGCCGTGATCGATGCCCTGGCGTTGAGCCTCGTCACGACGCTCGCGAGCCTCGCCCTCGCGGTCATCCTCGGACTGCCGCTGGCCTTGCTCCTCGCCCGCCGCCGGCCGCGCGGCGCCGCGATCCTCGACGCCCTCGTCGACCTGCCGATCGTGCTTCCGCCCGCCGTCGCGGGCCTGGCGCTGTTGCTCGTCTTCGGCCGGCGCGGCTGGCTCGGCGAGCCGCTCGAGGCGATCGGCGTGTCGATCCCGTTCACGACGCTCGCGGTGGTCCTCGCCCAGACGTTCGTCGCCGCGCCGTTCTTCGTCCGCTCCGCGCGGGCCGGCTTCGCCGCCGTCGACCGGGATCTCGAGGACGCCGCGCGGGTCGACGGCGCCGGGGAGCGCGCGGTGTTCCGCCACGTCACCGTCCCGCTTGCCGCCCCGGCCCTGGCCGCCGGCCTCGTCATGACGTGGGCGCGGGCACTCGGCGAGTTCGGCGCGACGATCATGTTTGCGGGCAACGTCACCGGGCGGACCCAGACGCTGCCACTGGTCGTCTACGCCGAGTTCCAGGCCGGCGACCTGGACGCCGCGGTTGCCGCCGCGGCGATCCTCGTCCTCGCCGCGCTCGGGGTGCTCCTCGCAGTCCGCGGGTTCGGCTGGCGGCGGGCCCTCGACGTCCGCTCGATCCAGCCCGTGTAGGATCGGGGGCCCCCGGCGGGGGAGTAGCTCAGCGGTGAGAGCAGCCGTCTTATACACGGCCGGCCGGTGGTTCGAATCCACCCTCCCCCACCACCTCCCCACCTCGACCACCCCGACCATTGGCGGGCCCCGGCGTCGCGCTTTGCGCCATCGACGCCCTCCGGAGGTGCCGTACAGTTCCGCCTGACGTCGACCTCCACGGCGTCTGAGCGACGTACGGGCCCGTCCATGCAAGAACTCGCCCTCCTCGCCGAGCTCCTCTTCCTGGTCCTGTTCGTGGCGACCCTCGCCTCGTGGGTCCGCCAGCGGGATCCGATCAGCCGCGACCTGACGGTGATCTTCGCCGGGCTCGGGCTGCTCTTCGTCACGACCCTGTGGCAGCGCCTCACAGGAAGCGCGGCCCCGGTCGCGATCACCCAGGCCGTCAGCGTCCTGTTCCTCGTCGTCCAGCCCGTCGCCACGCTCCACCTCGTGTCGCTCGTGCGGCACGTCCCCCGGCCCCTCATCGTCATCGCCGCGATCGCGATGGCCGCGCTCGGCGTCCCCGCGATCTACCTGGGCACGTCGCTCCCGCCCGGCGTCGGGCTCGCGGCGATCGTCGCGTTCGCCGCAATCGAGCTGATCGCGGCCGCGTTCCTGCTCCTCGAGGCGCAACGGCGCCGCGGTCCGGGCGCGATCCGGCTCCTCGTCGCGGCGTTCGGTACGACGTCGCTCGGTCTCGCGTTCCTGGCCCTGCTCGTCGGATCCGCGACGGGGCAGGGGAGCGGCGGCGCCTCGGGCGGCGGCGCGGCCTCGCAGGTCGCCGTGTTCCTGGCCGTGGGCGCGGGCGTGGCCTACGTGGTGGCGTTCCTGCCGCCTCTCCGGCTCCGCCGGTTCTGGCAGTCCGGGCCGAGCCTCGCCTACAGCCGCCGGCTGCTCGCGCGTCCCGACGCCCCGGTCGCCGAGATCTGGCGCGACTTCGCCGGGCTCGGCGCGACCGTGACCGGTTCGGGCGCGGTCGTCCTGACCGCCGAGGGCGGGCGCGATGTCCGCGCCGCGGCCGCATCGAGCGCGACGGCGCGGCTCGTCGGCGAGACGTTCCCGGTTGCCGAATTCGAGGCGCTCCTCGAGCGGACCCGCGGGCCGGTCGAGCAACGGATCGAGACCGGTGGCCCGCTCGCCGCTCGGCTCGCTGCCGCAACCGGCGCCCGGTTCGTGTCGGTCGTTCCAGTTTCGGCCTCGCAACCGACCGCGCTCGTTCTGCTCTCCCCGTATCGAAGCCTGTTCCACAGCTCCGACCACGAGGTCCTGGCCGCGCTCGGTGCCCAGACGGCGATCGTCGCCGAGCGGCGGGCGATCGTCGCGGAACGCGAGCAGCTCGCCGACCGGCTCGCCGCGACCGTCGAATCGCTCCGCACCGCGAGCAACGCGAAGAGCGACTTCCTCGCCTCGATGAGCCACGAGCTGCGGACGCCGCTCAGCGCGATCCTCGGCTTCAGCGAGCTCATGCGCCAGGAGGAGGTCCGCGACGAGAACGTCGTCGTGCCGCTCGAGTGGGTGCAGCACATCCACCGCGGCGGCGAGCACCTCCTGACGGTCATCAACGACGTGCTCGACCTCGCGAAGGTCGAGGCCGGCCGCCTCGAGCTGCGGCCGGAGCGCCTCGATCTCGGGCAGGCCGTCGCCGAGACCCTCAACGGGATCCGGCCACTCGCCGAGCGGAAGCGACTCCGGCTCGAGTCCGACATCCCGCACGTCGAGGTCGATGCGGACCGCGGCCGCCTCCGGCAGATCCTCTACAACCTCCTCTCGAACGCGATCAAGTACACGCCGGCGGAGGGCACGGTCCGGGTCGAGGCAACCCCGACGCCGAGCGAGGTCCGGCTGTCGGTTGTCGACACGGGCGTCGGCATCTCGCCCGAGGACCAGGCGCTCGTCTTCGAGGAGTTCCGCCAGGTCGGCGACCCGCGCGAGCGACAGGAAGGGACGGGCCTCGGCCTCGCCCTGACCCGCCGCCTCGTCGAAGCGCACGGCGGTCGCATCGAGCTCGAGAGCGAGCGAGGGCGGGGCAGCCGGTTCACCGTCGTGCTGCCCGGTGTCGCCACGCCGGCGGTCGGGGCGGCGGGAGCGCCAGCGACGGCGCCGCCGTCGCGCGAGGGCTCGACGTCGCGCCCATCGCTCCGGCCCACGCCGGGCCTCGAGGTCCTCGTCATCGAGGACGACCCGAGCACGGTGCGTCTTCTCCGCGAATACCTCGAGCCCGCCGGCTACGTCGTCGTGACGGCCGCGACCGGCGAGTCGGGCCTCAGCCGTGCCCGCGAGCGCCGTCCGGCCGCGATCGTCCTCGACGTGCTCCTGCCGGGCATCGACGGCTGGGAGGTGCTCCGACGGCTCAAGGGCGACCCGGAGCTGCGCGACGTGCCGGTGGTCATCGTGACGGTGGTCGACGAGCGCGAGCTCGGCCTCGCGCTGGGCGCCCTCGACTACCTCGTCAAGCCGATCGAGCCGGACGCACTCATCGGCTGCCTCGCCCGATACACCCTCACGACGAAGGTCCGCGAGCGAGCGGTGCGGATCCTCGCGGTCGACGACGAGCCCGGCGGCCGCGCGCTCATCCGCGCGGCACTCGAACCGGAAGGCTTCGAGGTCGTCGACGCGGCGAGCGGGCCGGAGGCCCTCGACCTGGTCCGCGGCGACTCGATCGACCTCGTCGTCTGCGACCTCGCGATGCCGGGCATGGACGGCTTCGAGGTCATCGCCGCGCTCAAGCGCGACCCGAGCACCGCCGAGGTGCCGATCGTCGTCTGCACGGGCCGCGATCTGTCGCCGAGCGACAAGGAGCGCCTCAACGGCCAGATCGTCGGCATCGTGACGAAGGGCGCCGACGCGCGCGAGGGCCTGCGCGGTTGGCTCGCCCGCGCGGTGCCGGCGGGCGGCGCAGCGGGGCCGAGCGCGGGTGGGTGAGACGGGCGCGCCGCCCGTCTTCCTCGTCGTCGAGGACGAGGCACCGAACCGGGCGCTGTTGCGGGCCGTCCTCGGGCGCTCGACCGACCAGCGCGTCCGCGACGCGGTCCTCCTCGAGGCGCCGGATCTCCTGACCGCGCGTCGCGTCCTCGCCGAGGCTCCGGTGACGCTTCTCCTGCTCGATGTCCGGCTCCCCGACGGCAACGGCCTGACCCTCGCCCGTGAGCTCCACGAGCGGCCGCCCGGCCGGCGCCCGAAAGTGCTCGTGCTGAGCGCCAGCGTCCTGCCGAGCGAGCGCGACGCGGCGCTTCGAGCCGGCGCGGACGCATTCCTCGGCAAGCCCTATCGCCCGAGCGACCTCATCGACGCGATCCGCGCGCTCCTCGATGCGCCGGCTCCGGGCGACGAGCGCCGGCGCGACGCCTAGCGCGGGGCCTGGGTGTTCTGGGCGGCGCTCTTCGCCGCGGCGACGAGCACGTCGGCTGCCTCGGCGTCGGTCAGGCCCGGCCCGCGCGCCAGCGTCGACCACGTCGAGACGTCGAGGGCGTGGGCGATGAGCCCCGCGAGGTGGCGACGGCCCTCGGGGCCGAAGGTGGGCCAGCCCTCCGAGAGCGCGGCGGGTAACGCGGCGAGCGAATCGGTCAACGGCCGAAGTGCGCGCCCGATGGCGGGGATCTCGCTGTGCGCGCGGATGAGCGCGGCGATCGGCGGATCAGTGGCGCGGTACCACGCGTAGAGCGCTCGCAGCGCGGTGCGCAACCGCTCGGGTGGCTGCCGCTCGGCGAACCACGCCCGCATGTCGGGCAGCGGAGCCGTCTCGAGGACCGTCGCGACGCCGGCGTCGAGCAACGCGGCCTCGTCGGGGAAGTGGCGGTACACCGTCAGGCGCTCGACCCCGGCCCGTGCCGCGATCGCGCTGATCGTTGCTCGCGCCGGCCCCACGTCGCCGTAGATCGCGAGCGCCGCCCGCACGATCCGACGCCGCGTCTCGGCCTGGTGCTCGGCGCGCTTGCGAAGCCGGTAGCGCCGGGTTTGTCGCGGCGGTGCGGCGAGCGCGCTCATTTCGGTGATCGTAGCCGTTCAACGGAGTGGCGATCAGACGTTTCCGCACGGCGTCGTCTGGCGCGTGTAACGCCATCGCGCCTCCTGCCGCGTCGCCGCTCGGCCGGCCGGGTACGGTGACCACGATGGCCAGCCGCGCGACCGGCACCGTGCCCGATCACCCCGCCCTCGCGATCCCGTCCCGCGTGGGTCTCGACGTTGTGCGGGAGGTGGCCCTCGGGTGCCGTGCCTGCGATCTGTGGGAGCGGGCAACCCAAACCGTGTTCGGCGAAGGGGCCGTGCCCGCGCCGCTGATGCTCGTCGGCGAGCAGCCGGGCGATCGGGAGGACCTCGCCGGTCACCCCTTCGTCGGCCCCGCCGGGAAGCTGCTCGACGAGGCGCTCCTCGCCGCGGGGATCGACCGCGAGCGGGTCTTCGTGACGAACGTCGTCAAGCACTTCAAGTGGCGGCCGAGCGGCAAGCGCCGCCTCCACGAACGCCCGAACCCCGCTCAGATCCGGGCGTGTCGCCCCTGGCTCGACCGCGAGCTCGAGCGCGTCCGCCCGGACGTGCTCGTCCTGCTGGGAGCGACCGCCGCTCAGTCCCTGCTGGGATCCGGGTTCCGCGTGTCGGAGCAGCACGGGCAGCTGCTCGAGCCGATCGCCGCCAGTGGGCCGCGGCTCATCGCAACCCACCACCCTTCGTCGGTGCTCCGGTCGCGAACGAGCGAGGAGCGCAAGGCAGGGATGCGGATGCTGATCGACGACCTCGAGGTGGCGCGGCGCGCGATGCCCGCGTGATGGCGCCTCGGGCGCCTCGGGCGCCTCGGTGCCCGAGACCGCGAATCAGGCCGTCGCGGTCGCCCGGATGAGGTCGACGAGCCGGTCGCGGCGAGCGTCGGTCAGGCTGCGCTGGACCGGCAGCGAGGCGAGCCAGGCCGGGATCTGCTGCGGGTTGATGACTGCGCACGTCGAGGTCCGCTCGACCGTCCCGTCCGTCGTGACGACGGCCGCGTAGACCTTGACGACGAAGTCCTGCTCGTCGTTGGCGAAGAAGCTCCGGACCCGGTCCGCATCGCGCGCGGCGCGGTCGAGTGGGTTCTCCCATGGGATCCACTGGCCGGCCGAGGTGCGGACCTCCCAGACGTGGCCGGTGTGACGTGTCGCGCCGGCCGGCGGCAGCTCGGCCAGGACGGCGACGCCGAACGGCCCGACGACGATCTCCGGCACGGGCCGACCGTCGGGCAGACGGATCCGGCTGGCGGCGACATATTCGTCGCTGAGGACGCGAGCGAGCCGGCTGGCCGGCGTGGCCCGCGGGCGACTTGCTGCGACCGTGTCGAGGACGGTCACGATCCGCGCCAGACCGACGATGACGAACGTCGCCGGCGCGATGAGCGCGAACGTCCAGGCGAGCATGCCGGCCACCATCTCCGCGGTATCGGGGCGCCCGGTCGGCGTGAAGGAGCTGATGAACGGGGTCCCGAAGGTGAGGTACCCGACGATGACGCCCCCGAGGAGGAGGATCCCGCCGACAAGGCTACCGATCACGATCGAGATCCACCCACCGCTCGATCCGCGCCGGGGGTAGATCACCTGCATGGCGGCATCCTCCCGTGAACGGCTGCGGGGCGGAATGGTTACTTCGGACTACCCCGCGTCCACCGACGGGACCACGCTCGCCCTCACACCGGACGCCACCGCACCCCGTCGGTGTCCACGCGCAACGTCCCCCGGTGGCGGCCGGAACGGCGATGGGAAGCCCGTACCATTGCCCGGCTCAGGCGGGTCGCCCCATCCTGCGATGGCGACGGGCGAGACTCGCCCGAGCCCTGAGGCGCCTCCGTCCCGTGACGATCGCTTTGCGAATGAGTGCCCGACCCGCGACCCGCGCCCTCGGCGCCGCGGTCGCAACCATTCTGGTCCTGGCGCTTGCCCTCCCGGCGTCGGCGCGCGGTCCGGTGACGCTGTCCGATCCACAGGTCACGCCGCGGACGGGGACGACCGCCACGACGTTCACGCTTGCGGTGACGTACCGCCACGCCGGGGGCAGGGCGCCCGAGGGCGTCGCCGTCGTCGTCGGCCGTCGTCCGTACCGGCTCGCGCGAGTGTCGGGCGACGATTGGCGCGCCGGCGTCGTGTTCCGGTTGCGGACGAAGCTTCCGGCGGGGAAGCACCAGGTCCGGTTCGTCGCGATTGACGCTCACGGTGAGGCCGCGTACGCCCGCGGCGGGTGGGTCACCGTCGAGGCCGCCAGCGTGCCACGCGAGAAGCCGAAACCCGACAAGGTCTCGCCGCCACGCGGTTCGGACGGCAACGGCGCCCAACCGAAGCCGACTCCGAAAGCCACGAGTGCCGCTCCGCCCGAGCGGCCGGCCGACGGCAGGCCGGGGGGGTCGCACGATGGCAGCGCGGCGTCCGACGACGCGGCCCGGCCGGACGACGAGGCAGCCTCGCCGAAGGAAGATGCCGATGACCAGTCGGGCTGGACGGCGTGGACCGGCACGCTGCCACCCGGCGGACCGGCCGCCGAGCGGCCCCGCGACCCCCTCGGCGGACCACCCGACCCGCCGACCCTCGGCGCGCCTGAGAACCGGGAACCGAATCAACTCGCCAGCCTGCCCGGGTCATGGAGCGACCTCGCCAGCTACGTCGAGACGCTCGGCATCGACCGCGGCGGTTCACCACTGTTCCAGCTGATCCCCGTCGTCGTCTGGTCCGCGGGCGGCGTGGCGATGGCCATGGCGTTCGGCCTGTTCGGCAAGCGACGCCGGGACGGTGAGCCCACCGCGCCCGACGAGGTGCTCGAGGCGAACGCCGCCCGTGGCGTCGAGGATGCGGCGACCGCGGCCCTCGTTCCCGAGGCACCCGTGGCCTGGCCGCCGGCCGACCCCGAGGCGTCCCTGCCTCGCTGGCGCCGCCCGTCGCTCCTCGAGGCGCGCAAGACCGACCCGATCCGGAGCGGTCGCGCGCTGCCACGGCTCAGTTTCACCGAGGGTGCGGCGGTCCCGCCGATGGCCGGCTACGAGCGCCGCTACATCCGCTACATGGTCGTGCAGCTGCTCGACACGCCGGACGAGTTCCGGGGCACGGGGATCGGGACGCTGGCCCAGGGCGACGAGGTCCAGCTCATCGATCGCTCCGGCACGTACTGGCTCGTCCTCTGCCCGGACGGCCGCGAGGGCTGGATCCA
>DATBKB010000091.1:0-12664 GCA_036556145.1 Candidatus Limnocylindrales bacterium
CCCCCCGACGGCGTGCCTCCGCGAGCCGTTCGGCCAGGCCGGCATCCGAGGGCAGCCCCGCCCGATCCGGGGGCCGATCGACGGGACGTGTTTCCCCTCCGCCGGGCGCGATCCCACCGGTTTCGCCGACGAACGGCATCCCCTGGCGCTCGACCGCGTCGAGGCTCATCCGGAGCGCTGCCGTCTTCTGTCCGGCGACCTCGCGAACGTACGCGGCCTCCTCGTCGGGTTCCATCGAGCGGCCGCGAACGGTCGCCTTCGGCTTGCCGACCATCAGCCAGGCAAGGTGGTAGCGGTCCATGCTCCCCCAGGCCGCCGACAGGAGATCGTCGGAGAGCTTCAGCCACAGTTGGAGCGCCGGCAGCGACGGCGCCTGTGAGAGGCGCTCGCCTTCCTCGACGAGCTGGCGGGTTCGCGCGATGAGCTCGTCGCGGGTCATCGAGGCGGACCTGCGGCGGATGCCTCACCGCGGATGAACGACTCGCGGTCCGCGCGCGCTCTCGCCGTCCACGGGCCCGGCCGGCCGGAACCGATCGCGCGGCCGTCGAACCGCGTCACCGGCAGGATGCCCGCGACGCTGCTCGAGAGGAAGGCCTCGTCGGCGGCGGCGAGCTCCGCGGGCGTGAGGCGCGCCTCGAGCGGTTGGAGCCCGACCCGCTCCGCCCACGCGAGCAGCCAGTCGCGCGTGGTGCCGGCGAGGATCGCCGAGTCGAGCGACGGCGTCGCGAGCTGGGCGTCCCGGACGAGGAAGAGGTTCGCGCTCGTCGCCTCCGACAGCGCTCCGTCGATCGTCAGGAACAGCGCGTCGTCGGCGCCGGCGGCCCGCGCTTCGAGCCGCGCGAAGACGTAGTCCGCCCGCGATGTCGTCTTGAGCGCCGCAACGGGGCTGGCCGGGTCGCGCCGAACGGCACTCGTGACAAGGTGCAGGCCGCGCTCGAGGTGGCCCGCGGGCGGCGGCGCCACCGGCCATGCCTGGACGACGATCGTGGGCGCGGGATCCTCGCCCGGCGGCAGCAGGCCGCGACCCGTGAACCGCCCGCGGCTGACGGTGATTCGGAGCGCCGCGTCGGCGTCCGGCGCCGTCAGTCCTTCGGCCGCGAGGAGGTCGTCGATCGCCCGCGCGATGGTCGCCGCGACGCCGCCCGGCAACCGGATGCCCAGCCCGCCGGCGGAGCGCTCGAGTCGAGCCAGGTGCTCGTCGAGCTCGGTCACCCGCCCGCCGCGAGCCCGCAAGGTCTCGAAGACGCCGTCGCCGAGCTGGAAGCCCCGGTCGAACGCGGACAGGTGAGGCTCGTCGGCGCGGAGCAGCCGGCCGTCGACCCAGGCGTGCCGCGGCTCGGTCAACCGGCGACCCTGGAGCCGGCGACCTCGACGCCGCCGATCGCGGAGAGCGGGCCGCGCGCCTTGGCGACGGTCTCGTCCCACTCCGCGGCCGGGTCGCTCCGCCACGTGATGCCGCCGCCCACGTGGAGCGTCAATCGCCCGCCGTCCGCGACGAGCGTGCGGATCGCGATGCTCGTGGCCATCGCGCCGTCCGGGCCGATCCAGCCGATCGCCCCGGTGTACGGGCCGCGCCGCACCGGCTCGAGGGTCTCGAGGATCGCCATCGCCCGGATCTTCGGGGCGCCGGTGATCGAGCCGCCGGGAAAGCTCGCGGTCAGCAGGTCGAACGGATCACGGCCGGGCGCGAGCCGCCCGGTCACGGTCGTCACGAGATGCTGGACGGCCGCCGTCCGCTCGAGCCGGCACAGCCGAGGGACGCGCACGCTGCCCGGCCGGCACACGCGGCCCAGGTCGTTGCGGAGGACGTCGACGATCATCACGTTCTCGGCGCGGTCCTTTCCGCTCGCGAGCAGCTCGCAGGCGAGCGCCCGATCCTCCTCCCGGGACCGGCCCCGGCGGCGCGTGCCTTTGATCGGATCCGTGGCGACGAAGCCGAGGGGGTCGACGCGCACGAACGGCTCCGGCGAGGCGGAGACGAGCGCACGGCCCTCGCCAAGGTCGACGAACGCCGCGAAGAGCGCCGGATCGCCGGTCCGCAACCGCCGGTAGAGGGGCCATGCATGACCGCTGAACCGCGTCTCGAGGCGGCGGGTCAGGTTCGCCTGGTAGATGTGACCGCGGGCGATGTGATCGCGGATCTGCTCCACGCCGGCTTCGTACGCGCGCCGGTCGAGGCCGGACACGAAGTGCATCTCCGAGGGAAGGTCGTCGCGCCCCGGCGGGCGCAAGCCGCCGACCGCCATCCGCTCGCGGACCGCCGCGAGCCGGCGCTCGAGCCGATCGATGTCGTGGTCGACGGCACGGCCGCCGAGCCACGCCGAGCCGGTGCGACGGTCCCACGCGAGGACCCAGTCGTGGAGGGCAAGCCGCAGGTGAGGCAGCGCTTGATCGTCGGTCGCGATCGCGGGCAGCCGCTCGAACCGCCGGCCGAGGTCGTACGAGAGGTACCCGGCCAGCCCGCCGAGAAACGGCGGGACGCCGCCGGCCAGAGCCGGCTCGGCCAGGGCCGCGCCAGCCGCGACCCGGCGCAGCGCCACGCGCGCCGCGGCGAACGGGTCCGGCCCGTCGGACGGCCGGTCGATGACAAGGAGCGGGTCGGCGGTGAGATACGACCAGCGCGCGTTGCGTCCCGGCCGCGCGCTCTCGAGGACGATGAGGCCGGGCAGGTCGCGGAAGCGCTCGGCGAGCTCCATCGGCGCGAGACCGCGCAGGGCGTCGGCCCGCTCGAGGCGCACGTCGGCCCGCCGGCGATGCCGGTCGTCGGCCCGCTCGGCGGATCGTGCTCCCGTGGACCCGATCATCGGGCGATGATAGGCCCGGTCGTCGGCGACGCCCGAGGCGCGTTTCGGATGTGCGGCGGCCGCGTCTGTGTCTGCCCGCACGTCCGGAGGTGCCCGTGAGAGCCCGCGACCTCGGCATCGCCATCGGCCTCGGTACGCCCGGGCCGCTCAACGCGATCACCGACGTCCCTGGGGTCCGGGTCGGCCACACGACGCTCATCGACGGGGACGGGCCGCTCGTCGTCGGCAAGGGCCCGATCCGCACCGGTGTCACCGTCGTCGTGCCGCGCGAGCGGGAGCGCGCGACCGAGCCGGTGTTCGCCGGCTGCCATCGGCTCAACGGCAACGGCGAGCTGACCGGCCTCGAGTGGGTTCGCGAGTCCGGGCTGCTGACGTCGCCGGTCGCCATCACGAACACCCACAGCGTCGGGGTCGTGCGCGATGCGCTCGTCGCCGTCGCGGCGGGCGTCGACGGCTCCGGGTGGTCCCTGCCGGTCGTCGGCGAGACGTGGGACGGGCTGCTCAACGACATCAACGGCTTCCACGTCCGGGCAGAGCACGTCACCGCGGCTCTCGACGCCGCCCGAAGCGGGCCGGTCGAGGAGGGCGCCGTCGGCGGCGGAACCGGGATGGTCTGCCACGAGTTCAAGGGCGGGATCGGGACGGCGTCGCGGCGACTCGCCGCCGCGTCCGGCGGCTTCACCGTCGGCGCACTCGTCCAGGCCAACTACGGCAAGCGTGAGTGGCTGAGGGTTGATGGCGTGCCGGTCGGCCGGGAGATCGGGGTCGACGAGGTGCCGAGCCCCTACGGCGACGCGCGCGCCGGCGCATCGCCGGGGTCGGCGGGCGCGGGTTCCGGGTCGATCATCGTCGTCGTCGCGACTGACGCGCCGCTCCTTCCCCACCAGTGCGAGCGCATCGCGCAACGGGCCGGACTCGGTATCGCTCGGGCGGGCGGTACCGGCGGCCACACGAGCGGCGACCTGTTCATCGCGTTTGCGACGGGCAACTCACTGCCGGCGCCGTCCGGTGATGACGATGAGCCGATCGGCTTCGACGTCCGGGCGACCGGCGACCGCGTCATCGATCTCCTGTTCGATGCGACGATCGAGGCGACCGAGGAGGCGATCGTGAACGCGCTGGTTGCGGCTCCGACGATGACCGGGCGGGACGGCAACACGGCCTACGCGCTTCCGCACGATCGCCTCGTCGAGGTCATGCGCCGGTACGGCCGATGAGCGGCTCGCCCGCGGTGCTGCGGGCGGCTCGCCCGCGGGATGTCGGGTCGATCGCCGACGTCATCGTCGCGAACGACGAGCCGCCGCCGGGCGAGCCGGCGATGCCGGCGGCGGCACTGCTGCCCTACATCGAGCACGTCGTCCGGCATGGGCAGGCGGTCGTCGCGGAGGTCGACGGCGAGGTGGTCGGGTTCGGCGCCGGGATCTCGAACGGCCGGTTCACCCACGTCGCGGATCTCTACGTCATGCCGTCGCACCACGGCACGGGCCTCGGTGGACGCCTCCTCGCGGACGCGCTCGGCGAGGCGTGGCCGCGGACGACCTTCAGCTCCGACGATCCGCGGGCGATGCCGCTCTACGCCCGAGCCGGCATGGCGGCGCTGTGGCCGAACCTCTACCTGTCTGGCGACCCGGGATCGCTTCCTCGCGACGGCGGCCTGGACGTCAGTGACACATCGTTCGAGGAGATCGCACGGCTCGAGGCCGAGTGGTTCGGGTTCGACCGGGCCGCGCTCGTGACGTTCTGGCAGACGCTACCCGACGGCCGGGCCGTCGTCGTCCGGGATGGGTCGGCCGTGGTCGCCGCCGCGATCGTCCGGCGCCGGCTCGCGTCGGCCGGCGGATGGGTGGATCGCGCATCGGTCGCTCCGGACGCCGACCCGGTCCCCCCGTTGCTCGCGATCCTGCGCGTCCGACCGCGCGGCGACGCACAGGGAGAGCTCGGCGCGTGCGTCCCGGGTCCGTCGCCGTTGCTGCCGATCATGCTGAACGCGGGCTACCGCGTCAGGGATCGCGACACGTTCATGTCGAGCGACCCGTCGCTGCTCGACCCGCACCGCCACCTCCCGAACGCCGGGATTCTCTAGCGGCTGTTGGCCGTTATCCGCCGCCGGGATCGATTCCCCAGCCGAGGCCCGACGAAGATCAGCCCCGAAAACCCGGGCACCGGCAGACGCATCCATTGCCGGGCGGCCGCTCCTCGGACTGGATGAGTCCGGCGGAGCACCTCGTCGACGCGATCCACGCGCCGCCGCTGCGTCGCCGTGTCGGCGATGACGAGGAGCCGCCCGATCGTCTTCGGCCGCCACCCGAGCTGCTCCGTCGCGATCTGTGGCGCCAAGCGGGTCTTCGCGTCGTGCCGCCGGATCGTCTCCTCGAGCGACACAAGTTCGGTCTTGACCTCCACGACGAGGAGCGTCGCGGTCGCCTCGTGGAGCGCGAGGACGTCGATGGAGCCACGTTCACCCCACCGCGAGTAGGTCACCTCCGCGCGCACCTCCCAGCCGAGTCGGCCCAGCCACGCGGCCACGTACGACATCAGGGCAGCATGCCCCTCGTCGATGAGCCGGTCGAGCTCGCCACCTCGCCAACGGAGCGACACGACAAGCTCGGCATCGAGCGCCCTGGCGATCGACTCGAGGTGTGCGACCGACATCTCGGCGATCCGCCCGCGCTCGGCACGGGAGACCGAGTCCTGGCTGAGCCCCGCGCGGGAGGCCACGTCGGACTGCCGCCATACCAAACGGTGCCGAATCGCCCGGAGCGTTCGTCCGACTCGCTGCGAGTCCACGCCCGGATGCTCGCAGCCCGTCCTCATCGGCCGATTGCCAGCCAGTTACGCGCCGCACGCGTGCTAGCGCTTGGTCAGGCGATTTCTTCGCTCATCTACAGGCCCGGCGCGTAGGTGAGCCTCGCCGTGCCCTCAGCCCGAATCCAATACGCGCCGGGTGCGTACATGAGTGCCGTTCCGGCCTGTCTGGCCGAGCGACGCCCGTAGTACGCGCCCGGCGCGTAAGTGAAGGTCGAAAACCGCGGAGTCAGCCGCGGTAAGTGAAGGTCGAAAGCCGCGGAGTCAGCCGCGGGCGGCCACCGGAACGGGCTTCTCGATCGGCACGCCGACCATGCTCCCCCACTCGGTCCAGCTGCCGTCGTAGTTTCGGACCCGGTTGTAGCCGAGCAGCTCGTGCAGCACGAACCACGAATGTGACGACCGCTCGCCGATCCGGCAGTACGCGATGACGTCCTTGTCGGGCGTCACGCCCTTGCCCTCGTAGAGCGCGGCCAGCTCCTCGCGGCCCTTGAACGTGCCGTCCTCGCGGACCGTCTGGGCCCACGGGATCGACGCCGCGCCCGGGATGTGACCCGCACGCTGGGCCGTCTCCGAGAGGCCGGGCGGGGCGAGGATCTCGCCGTTGAATTCGGCCGGGCTGCGAACGTCGACGAGCGACAGCTCCGAGTCACCGATGCGCGGCAGGATGTCGTCCCGGAACGCGCGCAGCGCGAAGTCGGGCTCGGGCAGCTCGTACGACGTCTTCTTGTACGACGCGACGTCCGTGGTCACCGGCAGGCCGTTGTCGAGCCAGAACTTGCGACCGCCATTGAGGATGCGCACGTCCTCGTGGCCGAAGAGCTTGAGCTGCCAGTACGCCCATGCGGCGAACCAGTTGTTGTTGTCGCCGTAGACGACGATCGTCGTGTCCTTGTCGATGCCGCTCTCCTGGAGGAGCTTCGAGAACTCCTCGCGGGTGGCGATGTCGCGGCGGATGCCGTCGGCGAGCTGGCTCGTCCAGTTCCAACCGACGGCGCCCGGGATGTGGCTCTGCTCGAACGACGTCGTGTCGACGTCGACCTCGACGAAGCGAACGTCCGGGTCGTCGAGATGGGCGCGCGCCCACTCGGAGTCGACGAGGACGTCCTTGGCATATCCGGAAACGGTCATGACTCCCTCCTGATTGACGTGACGGTCGACGTGACGCGAACGGCGGACGCTCAGGCCCGCCCCGGACACGCGCAGCGGCCCACGAGCTCAATCATCGGACGACACCCGATCGCGCCGGCTGAAGGCGGCGAGCCGGTCGCGGCAGGCCTCGGCCTCGCGAAGGGCCTGGCGAACGATCCACGGATCGACGCGCGTCGTGTCCTCGATCGCGATCGTCGCGCCGTACGGCCCATCGGCGAGCACGATGCCGGACGAGTTCCGGTAGTCGCTCATCCAGTTCGCCTGGAGCTGGAGCGCGACGTCGGCCACGACGGCCGGCGTGAAGAGCCAGTCGAGGTACGTCGCATTGAGGCGGTCGACGATGTCGGCAATCCGGACCGGCCGGCCTCGCTCGATCCGCGCCAGCAGCGTCACGACGCGCAGCGCGCTGAACGGGTCGCCCGACTCGGCGACGGTGGGCGGCTGGGCATCCGCCTCGGGCAGCCCGGCAGGCGCCGGTCGAAGCGGTGCGAGCCCGGGCGCGGCGGTTCGGACGTCGGTCAAGGGATCTCCGACTGGTTTACTCGGATATCGGGAGCCGAAGCCTATCACCGGCTCTCGGGCGACGCCAGCACCTTGACCACGTGGGGCCGGCCATCGGCGGAGCGCCCGTGTTCGCGCTCGGCATGGCGCTGTGGCGCCCGGATGGCCCGGTGACCGCAGCCGCTCGCGTAAGGCAGGGTGCTGCGAGCGGCCACGAAATTTGAGGTAGTCGGGGCGGATGCACTCCGGCTGTTGCCAGATGGCGCCGCCTGTCGCTCGCCTCAGGATCGTCGAGGTTGACGAGACCGACGATCACGTGAGGAGAACCGAGATGCACCCGCTGATGACCCAGGAGTTGGCCCGCATCAAGATCGCCGAGCAGGTCCAGTACGCCGAGCGACAGCGACTCGCGAAGCTAGCGGTGAGCGACCGGCCGCGGCCGATCGACTTCGTGAAGATCGGCCAGGGCCTGCGCGAGCGGCTCTTCGGCCGCCCGGCGGCAGGCCCGGCGAAGCCCGCGGAAGCCGGCGCCTGACCGCTCGAGCTAGCCGCCGTCGTCTGCCGGAGCGAGCCCGAGCCTTGCGGCGACCATCGCCGCCTCGACGCGGTTCGAGACCGCGAGCTTGTCGAGAATGTGCGTCACGTGGACGCCGGCGGTCTTGCGGGTGATGAAAAGTCGCTCGGCGATCTCGCCGTTCGTCCGCCCCGCGGCGACGAGCCGCAGGACCTCGATCTCACGCGGCGAGAGGCCCGCCTTTCGAAGGGCCGCCTTGCCATTGCCCTCGCCGGCAGCCAGGGCCTCGGGGGCGACGTCCGTCGCAGCGGACGCGATACGGCTCGGCTCGGATTCGTCCGGGCCGAGCCGAATCCGTGCCCGCCGCGCGAGCCCCTCGATCTCCTTGACCAGCCAGCGGCTGTCGCCGCGGGCCGCGACATCGAAGGCCGACCGGAGCAGCGACTCGGCATCGGCGCGCACGCCGTGCGCCCGCAGCTCCTGCTCCGCGGCACGGAAGCGCGCGTAGGCGGCGCCCGGCGGATCGGGCACCGAGTCGAGAGCAGCCGCGACGCCCGCCCAGTCGGCGGGCTCGGCAACAAGCCGATGCCACTCGGCGTCCGCCAGCGCGACCGCGGGTGCGAGCACCGGCGCGCTTCCGGACGATCGCGAGTCCGCGGCCTGAGCGAGCCGCTCACGGAGATGGCCGGCACGGCGCGCGATGACGTCGCTCGCGCGGCGGTCCTTCGCCGCCCTGGCGGTCTCGGCGAGGTCGGCCGCGGCGCGAAGCCCGGCGGCGACGAGCGCCTCGAGTGACGCGGTCGCGGCGACGCTCGCCGCCGAGGCATCGTCGCCGGTCGCGCGCTCCACGACCTCGAGCGCTCTCTCGGGCTCGCCGGCTTCGAGCGCCGCCTCCGCCCGGGCCCGTGCAGCGCGATTCGCGAGATCGGCAGCTCGATCGTGATCCGCCACGTGGCGCGCCAGCTCGAGCGCGCGGTCGAGGTCGCCGGCCAGCTCGGCGGCGCGCGACGCGCGGCCGGCGAGGGCGATCAGCTCGGGTGCGTCCGGCGGCGGGTCGAGTCGATCGGCGATGGCGAGGGCGCGCTCGAACTGCGTGAGCGCCTGGGCCGGGGCCGCCACGCTCTCCGCGGCCGCCGCGGCATCGATCGACGCGCGGTACGCCTCCGGCCACCGGCCGGCCTGCGCCCAGTGGAAGGCGATCTCCGCCGCCGAGCCCGCTCGCCCACGGTCGCGCCGGCCCGGTCGCGCGGCGAGCGCTTCGGCGAACCGCTCATGGATCGCGCGTCGTTGCGAGTCGAGCAGCCCTGCCGCGGCCACCTCGGCAACGAGCGCGTGCCGGAAGTGGAAGCCCGGCGGCGTATCGGCCGTCCGGGCAAGGACGTGCCGGCCGACGCCTTCGACCAGCGCCGGCGCGAGGTCGTCCGCGGGCCGACCGGTCACCGTCGCGAGGAGCGCCTCGTCGACCGGCCGGCCGGCGACGGCGAGCCACGGCAGGAGCTCCCGCGTCTCGTCGCTCAACGCGGCGAGGCGGGCGGCGAGCATGCCGGCAAGGGTCGCCGGCGGTCCGCTGCTCGCGGCGAGCAGCTCCTCCGCGAAGAACGGGTTGCCGTCCGACCGCGTCCAGATCTCGTCGACGACTGACGCCGACGGAGCGGACCCGAGGATCGCGGTCAGCTGGCGACGGACATCGTCATGCGTCAGCCGCCCGAGCTCGAGGCGCTCGACGCGTGACAGCCGTCCGAGCTCGGACAGCCAGGCAAGCGTCGGATGGCCGGCAGGCAGATGGTCGGTCCGGGCCGTCAACACGACCGCGATCCGCTCCTGGGCGAGATTTCGGGCGAGGAACGTCACGAGGTCCCGCGACGAGCGATCGATCCAGTGGACGTCCTCGAGGACGAGCAGCAGCGGCGCGACCTCGCCGAGCCGCCCGATCATCCCGAGGCCGAGCTCGAACAGCGTCCCCTGCGAGATCGGCGGCTCCTCGGTCGCGACCCCGTTCCCGCCGAACGGCATCTCCGGCAGGAGCCGGGCGAACTCGCGCCGCGACGGCCCGAGTGCCGTCGCGAGCTCCTCCGCGGACGCCGTCCGCACGAACCGGCGCATCGCCTCGACGAACGGCAGGTACGGGAGGCCGTCGGCGAGATCGAGGCACGCGCCGACGAGCGGCCGTGCGCCAGATGCCCCGGCGCGGTCGGTCGCCTCCGCGATCAGCCGGGACTTGCCAATGCCGGCCTCACCGGCGACGACGAGGAGCGACGGCGCCCCCGCGCGCGCTCGATCGAGGGCGTCGTCGAGCTGTGCCAGCTCCCGGTCACGCCCCACGAGGATCGGGCTGGAGACGCTCCCCACCGCCCGATGGTACGCCGGGCCGCCAGCCGGGCGGCCCGGGGGGTCAGGCGCCGCTCGTCGCGGGCGCTCCGACCTCGATCGGGTAATCGGCGTCCGGGCTTGCAGCCACCGCGCCGCCGTCGGCGGCCCAGCGGCGCCAGGCGGCGGCATGCCTGTGCCACGCCGATCCGTCGAGCGGCGGCGGGTCGTCGTCGGTCGGGCGGGCGTCTCGCCCGCGAGAGGCGGTCGCCGCGTCGAGCGCGATCAGGGACAGGGCAAGGGACAGGCCGGTCATCGGTTTCCTCCTCAATCGGCGCGGGACGCCGTCGGCAGGAGGATCGGTTCCGGCGCCGGCGCGGTCATCGGGACGATGACGTATCGCCGGGCGGTCGGGTACCTCAAATCGGCTCGAGGCGGACGGTCGTCGGCAGCGTCTCCGGTTCGCGCATCGGCTCGTATCCCGGAATGCCCTTGTACTTCGCCGTCAGCGCACGATCGAAGCGGGCGACCGAATCGCGATCGGCGGCCGGAACGGCCCGGAACGCGACGGGCGCACGCTTCGGCTTGCCGCGGAAATGGATCGTTCCGCGGGGCTCGTCGCGCAGCTCGCGGTACCAGCGACCGCGCTCGCCGCGGACGGACCGGACGAAGACGTCGTTGCCGTCGACGACGATCCAGATGATCGTCTTCCGGCCGTCGCCGGTCTCGATGACGATCTCCTCGCGCTCGGCGAGGTCGGCGAGGACGTCCTTCGGGAACGCTGCCATGACGCCCTGTTACAGCAGCTCGCCGTGGGCCGAGCCCGTCGGCTCGCCCTCGCGGGGCCGCGGCTCTTCGCCCGGGCCGTACTCGCGCTTGGGCTCACTCGCGGAGGCCGCTTCGCCCGCAGCGGCGGACTTGCCCTCGATGACCCGCAACGGACGGCCGGCCTGCCCCTCGATCGCCCCGACGCCGAACGGCACCCACTTCGCCGGGTCCTGGAGCCGATGCTGCTCGACGTTGCCGCGCGCATGAACCTCGTCGAAGCCCATGGGCTCGATCCACATCCGCTCGCCCTCGAGCAGGCCGAGGACGCCCGACTGTCCCGGCTCCGGGCGCTGCTGCTGGCAGTACGCGCATGACGCGCTGTCGTGCCGCTCGTACGTCTCGGGCTCCTCGTACGTCGTGATGTAGCCCTCGTAGTTGCGCAGCACGACCTTGTGGTCCGAGTAGCTGATGAGGTAGTTCGGCATCACCGGGATCTTGCCGCCGCCGCCGGGCGCGTCGATGACGTACGTCGGCAGCGCGTAGCCGGAGGTGTGGCCGCGCAGGCCCTCCATGATCTCGAGGCCCTTGCCGACGGGCGTCCGGAAGTGCCCGGAGCCTTCGACGAGATCGCACTGGTAGAGGTAGTAGGGCCGGATCCGGTTCTCGACGAGCCGGTGGACGAGCGCCCGCTGGATGTGGACGCAGTCGTTCACGCCGGCGAGCAGGACGCTCTGGTTGCCGACCGGGAGGCCGGCCCGGGTCAGCTTGTCGACCGCGCGGCTGACCTCGGGGGTGATCTCGTTCGGGTGGTTGAAATGGAGGTTGATCCACATCGGGTGATACTTCGCGAGCATCTCGCAGAGCTCGTCGTCGATCCGCTGCGGCAGGAAGACCGGCACGCGCGAGCCGATCCGGATGATCTCGATGTGGGGGATCTCACGGAGGCCGCGGATGATCGACTCGAAGAGCTTCGGGGCGAGGGTGAGGCCGTCGCCGCCGGAGATGAGCACATCGCGGACCTGCGGCGTCCGCCGCAGGTACTCGAGCTGGGCCTCGTGCTCCTTGCGATTGAAGTTCTGGGTCGGGTCGCCGACGATGCGCGACCGCGTGCAGTAGCGGCAGTAGCTCGCGCACTGGGTCGTGACGAGCATGAGGACGCGGTCCGGGTAGCGGTGGACGAGGCCCGGCACCGGCGAGTGGCGGTCCTCGGCGAGCGAGTCCTCCATCATCGCCGTGAAGGCCTGGTGCTCGCGCGCGGTCGGGATGACCTGGCGGCGGATCGGGTCGTTCGGGTCGTCGGGGTCGATCAGGCTGATGAAGTACGGCGTGATGTCGACCCGGAACTTGTCCGGCGCCCCGAGGCCCTCGCGCTCGTCCGCGGTGAGGTTTAGGACCCGGGCGATCTCGTCGACCTCGTTGACGCGGTTCGAGAGCTGCCAGCGCCAGTCGTTCCACTTCTCGTCGGGGACGTCGGCCCAGAGCGGAGCGCGGCGGCTGACGGCCGGCTTCCCGTCCGGACCCAGCGCCTGGGCCGGATCGCGCCGATTGACGAACGGCTCCTGGGCCGCGGCGGCGGCCGCGGCCTGGTGCGCGACGACGGCCTTGATCTCCTGGGCGTCCACGCTGCCAGCTTCCCCTATCGGTTGGCTCATGTCGAGTGCATAGAAAGTATGCACTCTGCAAGTGCAGACATGGTACCCCAGGCGCTAGGGAACGCCTTCCCGATCGTAGTCCCATGGTCGCTCAATCCAGCCGAGCCGAGCGCCCGTGGCCCCGTCGATCTCCACCAGGTGCACCGTGGCGTGACCGTCGC
>DATBKB010000092.1:0-11157 GCA_036556145.1 Candidatus Limnocylindrales bacterium
TCTTCGGCTGGCTCGCCCGCGATTGGCACGCGCTGCTGCCGGACATCCTCGGCCCGTTCCACATCCCGCTCGCGCCGCCGCGGACCATCCGGCTGGCGCGGTTCGGGCTGCTGGCCCTCCGCTCCGCGGCGTCGCTGGCGCGGCGATTCCACGGCGAGCCGGCTCGAGCGCTGTTCGCGGGCGCGGCCGCCCACTCGCTCATCCGCCTCACGGAGCCGGCCAGCGGCGCGGCGGCGCTCGTCATGCTCGCGAGCGCCCACGCCGACGGCTGGCCGTTTCCCGAGGGCGGCTCGGGCCGGATCGCGGGCGCGCTCGAGGCCGAGCTGACGCGCCTCGGCGGCGCGATCGAGACCGACCGGCGCGTCGATCGCATCGACGACCTGCCGGCACACCGGGTCGCGCTCTTCGACGTGACGCCTCGACAGCTGCTCGGCATCGCCGGCTCGCGACTCCGCGGCGGCTACCGGCGGCGGCTCGAGCGGTTCCGCTACGGTCCAGGCGTCTTCAAGGTCGACCTGGCGCTCGATGGCCCGATCCCGTGGCGGGCCCCCGAGCTCAGCCGCGCCGGAACGGTCCACCTCGGGGGAACGTTCGAGGAGATCGCTCGCTCGGAGGCCGAGGTCGCGAACGGGCGCGTCCCCGATCGGCCGTTCGTCCTCCTCGCCCAGCACTCGCGCTTCGATCCGACCCGGGCTCCCAGCGGCAAGCACACGGTCTGGGCCTACTGCCACGTCCCGAACGGCTCCCCCGTCGACATGACCGAGCCGATCCTCCGCCAGATCGAGCGCTTCGCGCCGGGATTCCGCGATCGGATCCTCGGCCGTGCGACGACCGGCCCGGCGGCACTCGAGGCGTACAACGCGAACGACGTCGGCGGCGACATCGCCGGTGGCCGCATGGACCTTGGCCAGCTGTTCACTCGCCCCTCGTGGCGGCTTTTCGACCCCTACGGCACACCGGATCCGCGGATCTTCATTTGCTCGGCGTCGACGCCGCCGGGCGGCGGCGTCCACGGGATGTCGGGGTGGCACGCAGCGAGTTCCGCGCTTCGCCGGCTGAGGTCGCCGTAGCGTTGCAAGGTCGCCTGTCGACTGAATTCAAGCCGCGTTGACCAGAAAGCCCATGCTCGGCTAGGATTTCGCCGTCCCCAACGCCCGAATCGATTCCGAAGCCCCTCATGGAGTCCGCCTCGTGAACCTGGGTGCCCTGTCGAGCGGCCTGCTGACCGGCCTGCGCGAAGGCGTCGAAGCCGCCCTCATCGTCAGCATCGTCCTCGCCTACCTCGCCAAGACCGGCAACCGCCCGCACTTCGACAAGATCTGGCTCGGTGCCGGCGCCGCGATTGCGGTCAGCATCCTCGTCGGCGTCGCCCTCTTCGTGACGATCGGCGGGCTCGAGGAGCCCTACGAGCAGCTGTTCGAGGGCATCGCGATGCTCGTCGCCGCCGGCGTCGTTACCTGGATGCTCTTCTGGATGCGCCGCCAGGCAGCGTCGGTCAAGGGCGAGCTCCAGGCCAGGGTCGATCGGGCGCTGGGCGAAGGCGCGGTCTGGGGGCTGGCGCTCCTCGCCTTCACGGCCGTCATTCGGGAAGGGATCGAGACCTCGCTGTTCCTCCTCGGTCAGGTGAACTCCGCCGACGCGGCGGCGCCGTCGGTGCTGGTCGGGGCCGTCATCGGGCTGGCGATCGCTGCCCTGCTCGGCTACGGCTTCTACCGCGGCAGCCGCCGCATCAACCTCGGCGCCTTCTTCAAGTGGACGGGCGTCGGTCTCGTCTTCATCGCCGCCGGCCTGCTGAGCCACGCCGTCCACGAGTTCATCGAGATCGGCGTGATCCAGTTCGGGACGCAGACGGCATTCGACCTGAGCGGCGTCCTCTCCCACGAGGACAACATCGTCGGCCAGTTCCTGCGGGCCCTCTTCGGTTACACCGCGACGCCCGAGGTGACGACGCTCGTCGTCCACGTCGCCTACGTCGTCATCGTCCTCGCGCTCTACCTGCGGCCGACGGCGCCACGGCGGCCGCTGGCGCCGCAGCCGACGGCCGGGGCGGCCTGACCGAACCTTCCCGGCGCGCGGCGCGGTCCTTGAGGATCTGGCCGGCGGCGAGCTTGCCCGGCGCGCCCATGACGCACCCGCCGGGGTGCGTGCCCGAGCCGCACTGGTAGTAGCCGTCGATCGGCGTCCTGTACTGCGCCCAGCCGGGCGCCGGGCGGAAGAAGAACATCTGCGGGGCGAGGAACTCGCCGGCAAAGATGTTGCCCTCCGAGAGGCCGACCGTTCGCTCGATGTCGAGCGGCGTCCGGATCTCGCGATGGAGGACGAGCCTTCCGAAGCCCGGGAAGAACGACTCGAGCGTCGCCTGGACGGTGTCGCCGAGGTGCTCCTTCTCGGTGTCCCAGTCGCTCTCCCGCAGGTGGTACGGGGCGTACTGGACGAAGCACGACATGACGTGCTTGCCGGGCGGCGCCATGTCCGGGTCGATCGTCGACTGGATCGCGCAGTCGAGGTACGGGCGCTTCGAGTACCAGCCGTACTTCGCGTCGTCGAACGCGCGCTCGAGGTACTCCATCGAGGGCCCGATGTTCGTGAAGCCGCGGTACTGGTCGGTCCGGTCGCCGAGGGCCGGATAGCGAGGCGCATCGTCGAGGGCGAAGTTGACCTTTGCCGACGTGCCCTGGAAGCGGAACCGCCGGATGTTGTCGACGAGGTCGGTCGGCAGCTCGCGGGGGTTGACGAGCTCCATGAACGTTCGGCGCGGGTCGAGGGCCGAGACGACGACGTCGGCGTGGTACTCGGTGCCGTCGGCGAGGGCGACGCCGACCGCGCGGCCGTCCTTCGTGATGACGCTCTCGACGGGCGCCTCGAGGACGATCTCGGCGCCGAACGACTGGGCCGCCCGGGCGAGGACCTGGGTGAAGCCGCCGTTGCCCTTCTTGTGGAACGCCCACGCCCCGAAGACCCCGTCGTGTTCGCCGATGAAGTGATAGAGCAGCACGAGGCCCGATCCCTGCGAGTACGGCCCGACCTTCGTGCCGATGATCGACGACGACGCGAGGTAGCCCTTGAGGATCTCCGACTCGAAGTAGTCGTCGAGGAAGTCCGCGGCCGAGCCGGTCAGCAGCCGGACGGCGTTGTAGAGGACCCTCTTGTCGAGCTTTCGGAAGCGGCTGCCCATGGCCGCGAGCGCGACGAGCTCCTCGGGGTCGTCGCTGAAGATGTCCGGCGGCACCTGGTCGAGCAACGGCTTGATCGCGTTGAGGACCTGGTTGACGTCGTGCTCGAACTCGTCGTACGCGTCGGCGTCGCGCCGCGAGTGGCGGGCGATCTCCTTGATGTTCTCGCCCCGGTCCTGGCCGAGCAGGAGGTAGTCGCCGTTCTCCATCGGCGCGAACGTCGTCGGCATGAGCAGCGGCATGAACCCGTGCTTCGTGAGCTCGAGCTCGTGGATGATGTCCGGCCGCAGCAGGCTCAACGCGTACGAGAACGTCGTGAACCAGAAGCCGGGGTGGAGCTCCTCCGTGATGGCCGCCCCGCCGACGAGATGGCGGCGCTCGAGGATCAGCGTCCGCAGGCCGGCCTTCGCGAGGTAGGCGCCATTGACGAGCCCGTTGTGGCCGCCACCGACGACGATCGCGTCGTAGCGCGTGTTCGCGGGGCGGCTGCCGTTCGTCGAGGTCTCGGCGGTCGTCGCGGAAGCGTCCGTCTTCTTCGCCATCGTCAGGCCGTCTTCCGCTCGGGGTTGTAGAGCGGCGTCCGGGCGGCCCGGGCTCGGACGTACTCGTACCGATGATTGACCGCGACCTCGAGCCGGACCTCGCAACCGGGAGCGGCCAGGTCGGGTCGGAGCCGGGCGAGGGAGATGTGCCGCTGGAGCATCGGCGAGTACATCGAGCTCGTCGCGTAGCCGACCTGGTGGCCCTCGTCGTCGTACACGAACATCTCCTCCTGGATGGGCTTGTGGTCCTTCGGCGGGATGAGGCCGGCCTCGTTGTAGAGCCGGTCGTAGTCCTGCCAGTCGACGACGAGCCCGGTCAGGCGCCAGCGCGACGTCTTCCCGGCCCGCTCGTCGAGGATCGCCCGCCGGCCGATGAACGGGCGGCCGTCGTCCTCGATGCCCTTGAGCATCCACCCGAGGCCGAGTTCCAGCGGCGTCGATCGTTGCTCGTCGGTCCAGGCGTAGCGGCTCGAGGCGAAGTCGACGTCGAGGAGGAGCAGGCCCGCCTCGATGCGGAGCATGTACAGCGCGGTCATGCCGAACGGGATGACGCCCTGCCCCTTGCCGGCCTCGACGAGCGCGTCCCAGACGGCGAGCGCGTCCTCGGTCCGGACCCAGATCTCGAAGCCCAGATCGCCGGTGTAGCCGGTCCGTGACAGCGTGACCGGCTTGCCCTTGATCTTCGAGCTCGCGAGGCCGAAGTAGCCGAGGCGGTTCGCCTCGGGCGCGAGCGTCGCCAGGATCTGGCGTGAGCGCGGGCCCTGAAACGCGAGGACGCCGTAGTCGTCGGTGACCTCGTCGATCGCGACCCGCTCCCGCCCGACGAGGTCGCGGAAGTAGGCGAGGTTCGGCTCCGCGGCCGTCAGGACGAAGTCGTCGGAGGCGTGGCGGAGGATGACGCCGTCCTCGACGACGAAGCCGCGGTCGTCGCACCAGAGCGTGTACTGCGCCTGGCCCGGAGCGCAGGTTCGGATGTCTCGGGCGAGCACGCCGGCGAGGTAGCGCTCGGCGTCGGGGCCGTGGAAGCGGTACTTGAACAGCGGCGAGGTGTCGAAGAGCCCGGCGCTGTTGCGGACGGCGAAGTACTCGAACTTCTCGGCGGCCTGGTATTTCACGGCCGCCAGGTGGCCGGACCAGTGCTCCCAGAGCCCGGTCTGGTTGAGCTCGCTCGTGCGCTCGTGGAACGGCGTCGTCCGGATCACGCGCCGGACGGTAGCCCTTCCCCGGCGCGGCGGCGGCGGGGGTCGTAGCCCGTGGAACGGAGCCTGTCCGCGCTCGATCGCCTGCCCCTTGGGGCATACGAACGGCCGCCAACAAAGCCCCCTCGACCCGATGCCACTCGGGGACATACATGTCCTACTCCAGGCCCGGCTCGCGTCGATGCCCCGTGCCGGACATCCATGCTCTCGACGGGCATCGACCTGGCGGGGGTTGTTTTCGCAGGGCCTTCGTATGCCCTTGCCTGGGGCGCCGCCGCGGCCTACCCAAACCGGAAGCGGGTGACGTCCTTCGGGAAGCTCGTCCAGGCGAGCGCGAACCGCGGCGTGATCGCGTACGGGCCGGGGCCCATGTAGTTGTCGGCCGTCATCCCGTACTGCGGGTACTTCCTGGCCGACTCGGCCGCCAGCCGTTCGGCCATTTCCCGCCCGATCTCGCCCTTCGCGAGCATCCGTGCCACGCCCTCGAGAATGACGGCCTCCATTCCGCCGTCGAGGTGGACCGCGATCTGCGGGTTGGCCGCCAGGTCGCGCGCCCAGCGCGTCTCGGGGCTGCCGCCGACGTACAGCGTGCCGTCGACGTAGAGCCCATCGACCGGGCGAACCCGGGGACGGCCGTCGGGGCCGGCCGTCGAGACCCAGTAGACCGTCGCCTCGGTCAGCCGCCGCTCGACGTCGCTCCACGCGACGAGCGGACCGCCCTTGGCCGGCACGCCATACGCCTTCGGCATCCGCGGCCGGTCGGCGCGCGGCTCGGCCCGGGTCTCGATCGATGTTCGCGTCGGCATCGCGACCTCCTCCGTCGGCATCGTCGCACGACTTCCGTACTAGCGACGGCGCGTATCGGTGCGGCTACGTTTCCGCGCGGCGTCGTCGAGCGCCGCCAGCATCGGGGCCGTCGCGCGCGGGCGGACCGCCGACAAGAGACCGACAGCCGTGGACGAGCACCGTCATCCGCGTGCGCCATCGCGAGCCCCAGCGCCGCACCGAGGGAATTCGACCGTCGGCGGCGTGGGCGGCGTGGGCACCATCGCCATCGGTGCGTTCGTGGGGCTCATCGGCCTGGCAATCCCGTCGATCGCGCCCGCTCGCGAGTGCCGCGCCGATTGCGTTACCTCCGCGCCGGTCGTGATCGCCTCCCCGTTGCCCAGCGCTTCTCCGACCGTCGATCGCTAGGTCCCGCTCACGGCGCGACAATCCGCGTGCCACACCTACGCACCCGGAGGAGCGCGACGTGCCGAACCTCGTCGATCTCGAGACGATCCAGCCGTTCGACGTGTGGGGCGACGCCGTCCGCGCTCGCAAGGTCGAGGGCGAACGGATGACGCTGGCCATCGTCGAGCTCGCCCCGAACGCGCTCGTCCCGGAGCACACCCACGAGAGCGAGCAGCTCGGCATCGTCATCGAGGGTTCGATGACCTTCACCGTCGACGGCGAGACCCGCCAGCTGGGGCCCGGCGGCACGTGGCGGATCCTCTCGAACCGGCCCCACGTGGCCCGCGCCGGCCCGGAGGGCGCCGCCGTCATCGACGTCTTCGCGCCCACTCGCTCCGACTGGCAGTTTCCGCTGCGACCGGTCCGCAAGCCCGTCTGGCCGAGGCGCTGAGGCGGCCCGAAATCGGCGCTCGCCTATCCTTCGAAGCGTGACACTCTACCGCCTCCGCGACCACGGATCGCTCGTCGCGCCGACCCTCGTCGCCGCATTCGACGGCTGGATCGACGCGGGCGGGGCATCGACCGCCGCGGCCGAGCGACTGTCGGAGGGCGGTGACCTCGTCGCGACCTTCGACGCGGATATCCTGTTCGACTATCGGGCGCGGCGACCGACCCTCGACATCGTCGACGGCCGCCTGAGTCAGCTCACCTGGCCGGAGCTGGCGATGCGCAAGGCGCGCCTCGGCGACCACGATCTGCTGATCCTCACCGGGGCCGAGCCGGACTTCCACTGGCAGGAGCTCGCCGACGACATCGTCGAGCTGATCGGGCGGCTCGGGGTCGGGCAGTGGATCAGCCTCGGCGCGATCCCGGCCGCGGTGCCGCACACCCGTCCCGTGCCGATCATCGGGTCGGCGTCTGGGCCGGGAGTCCTCCGCGGCGGCGTCCAACCCGGACCCGAGGGCCGCCTGCGCGTGCCATCGGCGGCGATCTCCGTGCTCGAGATGGCCGTCGCCGGAGCCGGCCTGCCGGCGGTGGGCTACTACGCCCAGGTCCCGCATTACGTCTCGGGACCGTATGCCCTCGCCGCGCTCGAGCTGCTGCGCGCCCTCGGGCGCCACTTCGATGTCGAGATCGAGGAGGGCGCGCTCGGCAAGGACGCTCGCATCCTGCGCGGCCAGCTCGACGCCGCGACCGAGGCCGACGAGACGACCCGCAAGTACGTCGCGCGACTCGAGTCGATGGTCGACGAGTCGCGACTCCCGTCGGGCGACGAGCTCATCTCGGACATCGAGCGCTTCCTGCGGGAGCGCGGCGGCGAGGGCACCCAGCGCTCCTGACGGCGCGGCAGCGCCGCGCGGCCACGGTCACCGATGACGCCGGAACGCCGGTACGCTGAGGGCCATGTCATCCGCCGCTCGCGACCTCGCCGATCGCCCCGACTTCGAGCGTCACCTCCGCCTCGCCGGCACCCGCAACCTGCGCGACGTCGGTGGCTACCCGGCGCAATCGGGCCGGCGGACCCGCTGGCGGACGCTCCTTCGGACCGATGCGCTCGATCGGCTCCCCGAGTCCTCGCAGGCGGCCCTCCTCGAGCTCGGCCTCCGGCAGGTCATCGACCTGCGTTGGCCGCATGAGCTCGATGAGGCACCGAGCGTCTTTCGCGCGTCGGATCGGGTGCGGTACACGCACATCGCGCTCCTCGACGACGACCCCACGCCGTCGGTCGGCATCGTCGGGACGTATCGGCACATGCTCGACGCGCGGGCGCCGCAGCTCGTCGAGGTCGTCCGCGCGCTGCTCGCGCCGGGCGGCTTGCCGGCCGTCATCGGCTGTGCCGCCGGGAAGGACCGGACGGGCGTGGCGATCGCCCTGATCCTGGCCGCCGTCGGGGTCGCGCCAGACGTGCTCGCCGCCGACTACGCGCTTTCGGCAGAGCTCTTCGCCGCCGACGTGGCGGACGAGCACCTCGACGGCTGGCGTGCCGAGCCGGCGACGGTGGATTGCCTGCCGCAGTACATGCTCGAGGCGCTCGACCATCTCGAGCGCCGCCACGGTGGGGCGGAGCGACTCCTCCTGCGCAACGGACTGACCGAGCCGGAGCTGGCGCGCCTCCGCGATCTGCTGACGGAATCCGATCGCTGAACCTGGTGCTGCCGGATCGCAACGCCCCTGCGACGCCTCCGTGGGCGCCCTCGGGCGCGACGTCAA
The DNA here is from genome assembly GCA_036556145.1 of Candidatus Limnocylindrales bacterium. Classification (GTDB taxonomy): domain Bacteria; phylum Chloroflexota; class Limnocylindria; order Limnocylindrales; family CSP1-4; genus JACDAV01. Next base: position 8,299 of record DATBKB010000092.1, read on the forward strand.
GCCGCTCGAGACGACCCTCTGGAGGCTCGCACCCGCGCGAGCACGCACGAGGGAACCGAAACAGCCATGACGTTCAGGCGCAACGCGCGACTCGATCCGGGGCAGGTGCGCGACCTCCGCGGGGGCGGCGGCGGCCGTGGGCTGGCGATCGGCGGCGGCGGCATCGGGCTGATCGTCGCTCTGGCGTACCTGCTGCTCGGCGGGAACCCGGCCGATCTCGCCGGACTCGATCCGGGCGCCGGCCAGCAGGTCGAGAGCTCGGCCCTGGCCCAGGAATGCCGGACGGGCGAGGACGCCAATCAGCGCGAGGACTGCCGGATCGTCGGCTACGTGAACAGCATCCAGTCGTTCTGGTCGCAGGAGTTCGGCAAGGTCGGCGGCGAGCCGTACCAGCCGGCCGATACCGTGCTGTTCACCGGCCAGGTCTCGACCGCCTGCGGCGCCGCGAGCTCGGCGGTGGGTCCGTTCTACTGCCCGGCCGATCAATCCATCTATATCGACCTCGACTTCTTCGACGCCCTCCAGTCGCGGTTCGGCGCCCAGGGCGGGCCGTTCGCGGAGGCGTATGTCGTCGCCCACGAGTACGGCCACCACATCCAGAACCTCACCGGCAATCTCCAGCCCGGCCCGGGCCAGGAGGGCGCCGAGGGGCGCGCGGTCCGGACCGAGCTCCAGGCCGACTGCCTCGCGGGCATCTGGGCCAATCACGCCGCCGAGACGGGCTTCCTCGAGCCGCTCACCGACGAGCAGATCGCCCAGGCGCTCGACGCCGCAGCCGCGGTCGGCGACGACCGCATCCAGGAGAAGACGCAGGGCCAGGTCGACCCCGAGTCGTGGACTCACGGGTCCGCCGCGCAGCGGCAGCACTGGTTCAGCCAGGGCTACCGAGGCGGGACGACCGCCGACTGCGACACCTTCGCCGGCGACATCTGACGTCCGGCCGACGGCGGCGCCCTCCGGCAGGGCATAGATGACTGCATCTGTCATCAATTGCGGTACGCTGGACCGCGATGCGCGCCAGCCGTCTCGTCAACCTCCTGCTCCTGCTCCAAACGCGCGGCGGCATGACCGCCGGCCAGCTCGCTCGTGAGCTCGAGGTTTCGATCCGCACAGTTCATCGCGACGTCGAGGCACTGAGCCTCTCCGGCGTTCCGATCTACGCCGAGCGCGGCCCACACGGCGGCGTCCGCCTCGTCGACGGCTACCGAACCCGGCTGACCGGGATGACGCCCGAGGAGGCCGAGGCGCTCTTCCTCTCCGGGTTGCCGGGGCCTGCCGCCGAGCTGGGGCTCGGGACGGTCGTCGCCGCGGCCCGGCTCAAGGTCCTCGCCGCGCTCCCGCCCGAGCTCCGAGCGCGCGCCTCGCGCCTCGTCGAGCGCTTCCACCTCGATGCCGCCGGCTGGTTTCGGGCGACGGAGTCGGTCCCCCATCTCGCCACCCTCGCCGACGCCGTCTGGTCCGGGCGCCGGCTCCGTGTCGGCTACGAACGGGGCGACCGCGTCGTCGAGCGCGTGCTCGAGCCGCTCGGGCTCGTGCTGAAAGCCGGCGTCTGGTATGTCGTCGCCGCTGCTGAGGGCCAGGTCCGAACGTACCGGGCGTCGCGAGTCACGGCCGCGGAGGCGCTCGACGAGCGGTTCGAGCGTCCGGACGGCTTCGACCTCGCGTCGTTCTGGGCCGAGGCGAGCGCCGCGTACGAGCGCGATGCGCCTCGGGCCGACGTGACGATCCGAATCGCCCCCGATCGCATGCCACAGCTCATCGACCAGGTCGGCGAACGAGTCGTGGCCGAAGCCGAGCGCCTCGACGAGCCCGACCCAGACGGCTGGCTCCGACTTCGACTTCGCATCGAGTGGCCGGGCGAAGTCCCGGCCCGGCTCCTCGCCGTCGGCGGCGACCTCGAGGTCCTCGAGCCCGAAACGACTCGTCGGCGGATCGCCGAGCTCGCGGCCGAGGTCGCCGCCCGTTATGCAGCCGCTGCGCCGGCCGCAGGTTAGCTGGTCGGATCCACCGCGACGCGGGCCTCGCGGACTCGGATCCGGTCGGCCGCGAGCCGTGTCGTCGCAACGGGCCCGCGGCCGCCCGCCTCGATGAGTCGCCGGTGCCGGAGGCGGTCCTCGATGTCGCGCTGCCGGTCCGCCTGGATGACCTTGCCGAGCCCCTGGATGAACATGTCGAACCTCGCCTGCCCGCGATCACCGGGACCGCTTCTTGTCGTTCCGAAGCCTACCGGAGAAACCTGCCAGTTCCTGTCAGGAATGGCATTCGCGGGACGCAGCGACGTCGAGGCGCCGATCAGTCGGCCAGACCCTCGATCGACACCTCGATCAGCGGGCTCCAGCGGACCATCATGTCGAGGTCCGTCCGTCCCCACGCCTCGGCCACGCGGCGCAGGACGGCCTCGCGCTCCGCGAGATCCGTGATGACTCGCGCCCGTGCGGGCAGATCGGCCTTCACCGCGCCCTTGAGGTGGAACGTCATCCGCGGGTCGGCGTCGAGGTTCGCGAGCCAGCTCCGCCGGCGGCGGCTCGGCATGCCGGAGATGTAGATGCGCCCATCGAAGTTGTGGAACACGATCTCGATCCGGCGCGACAGTCCGCTCCGTCGGCCGGTCGTCGTGATGTCGATTCGATGCCCGCGCGACAGCGCGCGTCGGACACGCTCGTCGAGAGCGGGCGCAGGCGGCGTGACCATCGTTGCGTATGCAACCACATCGCGAGGAGACGCGCAATCCCGCGCACGAAACGAACGCTCGTTCTACCATCCCCGGATGGTCACCGAGTATCGCGAGGAGCCCTGCAAGACCGCGCTGAACCGGGTCAGCGGGATGTCCTTCAAGTGGTCGCTCAACCCGTACATGGG
>DATBKB010000093.1:0-3586 GCA_036556145.1 Candidatus Limnocylindrales bacterium
CGGCAGGGTCGAGCTGCCGACGCCGGCGTTGAACGTCGTGACGACGTAGTCGTCGAAGCTCAGGGCAAACGCGAGCATCGCCCCGGCGATGACGGCCGGCGCGATGAGCGGCAGCGTGACGTAGCGGAACGCGCCGACCGCTGATGCGCCCAGATCGCGGGCGGCCTCTTCGAGCTGCGGGTCCATGTTCGCGGCCCGCGCGCGGACGACGACGGCGACGTACGACATGCAGAACGTGATGTGGGCGATCTGGAGCTGGCCGACGCCGCCGTCGGCATCGAACAGCTGCCGGAAGAACAGCAGCAGGCTGAGGCCCATCACGATCTCCGGGGTCATCATCGGCAGCAGGATGAGCGTCTCGGTCGCTCCGCCGCCGCGCGCCCGTGCCCGCGCCAGCCCGAGCCCGAGGAGCGCGCCGAGGATCGTGGACACGACCACGGCCACCACCGCGACCTCGAGGGTCACGGCGAGCGCGTCGAGGACGCGATCGTTCTCGAACAACCGCCCGTACCACTCCGTCGTGAAGCCGCGCCACTGGATGTTCCGGCGCGACGAGTTGAACGAGAACAGGACGAGGATCGCGATCGGCAGGAAGAGGAACGTGTACACCACGAGCGCGAACGCCGTGAGCGGCCGGTTGCGGGAGCCGGTCATCCGGCGAGGACCTCCCGGCGCAGCGTCCGGAGCGCGAGCAGCGTGCCGGCGAGGGTGACGACCATGAGCACGAACCCGAGCGCCGCCCCGTACGGCCAATCGCGACCCTCGAGGAACAGCTCCTGGGTGACCTTGGCGATCGTGGTCGTGCCGGATCCGCCCAGGATGTCGGGCGTGACGAAGTCGCCGATCGCCGGGATGAACGTCAGCAGCGCGGCCGCGACGATCCCCGGCATCGTCAGCGGCAGCGTCACGTGCCGGAACGCCCCGCGCCCCGAGGCGTACAGATCGCGCGCCGCGGCGACGAGCGCCGGATCGAGCCGGTCGATCGAGACGTAGAGCGGCAGGATCGCGAACGGCAGGAAGCCGTAGGTCATGCCGAGGACGACCGAGAAGTCCGTGTTGAGCAGGATGATCGGCTGGCTCGTCAGGCCGACGGCCTGGAGCGCGGAGTTCACGATCCCCTCGTCGCGCAGGACGATCATCCACGCGTACGTCCGGATGAGGTAGCTCGTCCAGAAGGGGAGCATGACGAGGACGAGCAGGAGCGTCTTGCGCCGCCCGCCGTACCGGGCGATCCAGTAGGCGATCGGGTAGCCGATCGCGAGCGAGAAGATCGTCGTGAGCGCCGCGTATCGCAGCGAGTTGAGGAACGTCGGCAGGAAGCGGGGATCGAACGCCCGGCCGTAGTTGTCGAGCGACGGCCGGTCGAAGATCACCCGGTCCAGCGGGTCGCGGTGGCCCAGGCTGACGAGGAGGATGATCCCGAGCGGGACGAGAAAGAAGACGATGAGCCAGGCCGTGCCGGGCAGGACGAGCACGGCCGATCGAAGGCTGTCGCCGGCCGTCCGCAGACGACCGGCCATCCGCAGCCGGACGGCCCGCGACGCCACGCTCACGGGGCGACGGGGAGGCGGGGCGTCAGCCGCCGCGCAGCTCCTGCCACCGGCTCAGGTACTTGTCGCGCACGGCCTGGCCGAGGTCGAGCAGCTCCTCGAGCTTCTCGACGATCGCCTGGTCCGGGTTCACGGCCGGGTCGTTGAGGATGTCCTCGCTGATGAACTCCTTCGCCGCGGCGTTCGGGCCCATGTAGCCGATGAAGTTCGTGTTCTCGGCGCTCACCTGGGCGTCGAGGAGGTGGTTGATGAAGAGGTGGGCCGCGACGGGGTGCTTCGCGCCCGAGAAGATCGCGACGGTGTCCGAGCCCTTCACGCCGCCTTCCTCGGGGATGTAGTAGGCGATGTTCTCGTTCTCCGTGGTGATCTGGTAGAGGTCGGCGCCCCAGATGTGGCCGATCCAGACGTCGCCGCCGCCCATCGTCGGAACCGTGTCGGTCGTGTACAGCCGCACGAGTGGCTTCTGCTGCTTGAGCAGCACGAGCGCCTCGTCGAGCTCGTTGTCGAGCGTCGTGTTCGCCGAGTAGCCGAGCTGGATGAGGGCGAGCGCGAACACCTCCTGCCAGTCGTCGAGCATCGAGATGTGGCCCCTCCAGCGCTCGTCCCACAAGGCCTTCGAGCTCGTCGGCGGCTCGGTGATCTTCGTCGTGTCGTAGCCGACGCCGGTCGTCCACCACATGTACGGCACCGAATGGGTGTTGCCCGGGTCGTACCCGGGGTCCGCCCACTCCGTGCCGAGGTTCTTGATGTTCGGAATGAGCGACTTGTCCAGCGGCAGCAGCGCGCCCTTGCCGACGAACGCGGGAATGTCGACCGAGATCGGGAACGACACGTCGTAACCGCCGCCGTCGTTGCCGAGCTTGGCGTACGCCGTGTCGGTGTTGTCGAAGAAGTCGTAGGTGACCTTGACCCCGTACTTCTCCTCGAACGACGGCACGACCGTCTCGCCGATGTAATCGGTCCAGTTGTAGACGAAGAGCTCACCTTCCGGCTCCGGCACCGGCGTCGGCGAGGGAGCGGACGACCCGGCCGGCGTCGGCGTCGCGCCCGGAGTGGCGGTCGGCGTCGGCGAGGACCCGGCGGCGGTGCAGGCGGCGATGACCGGCGCGAGCGCTGCGGCGGCGCCGACCCTGCCGATCCGGTCGAGCAGCTGTCGCCGGCTGATCCGCCGGTCGACCATGTAGCGGACGAGCGCCTTCTCGAGGTCGATCGAGGAACCGTCGTACTGGTGTCCCACGCTACGTCTCCTCCTGGTGTGGCGCGGCCGGCGCCTCGGCGAGGACGAGTGCCCCGCCGGGTGCCCAGCCGACGTCGACGGCGCTCCCGACCGGCCAGCGGCGATCGGTCTTCGGCGTGATGGCGGTCAGGGTCAGCCCTCCGGTCGACCGTACGTGGTACTGGACGTTGCCCCCCAGATAGGCGACCTGTTCGACATGGCCGGCGATTGGCGCGTCGTCGTGCGTCGTGCCGTTCGACGCGCGCAGCTCGACGCTCTCGGGCCGGATGCTGAGCTCGACCGTTCGCCCAATCGCGAGCCCCGACTCGGTCACCAGGCACACCTCGCCGGTGTCGAGCCGGACCCGGGCGCCTGCGGCATCGACCCCGACGACCGATCCACGCAGGAGGTTCGTCGTGCCGATGAAGTCGGCGACGAAGCGCGTCGCCGGCCGCTCGTAGAGCTCCTCCGGGCCGCCGAGCTGCTCGATCCGGCCGTGGTTCATCACCGCGATCCGGTCGCTCATCGTGAGCGCCTCCTCCTGGTCGTGGGTGACGTAGACGAACGTGATCCCGACCTCGTGCTGGACGCGCTTGAGCTCGACCTGGAGCTGGCGGCGGAGCTTGAGATCGAGCGCCCCCAGCGGCTCGTCGAGCAGCAGCACGTTCGGCCGGTTGACGAGCGCGCGCGCCAGCGCGACACGCTGCTGCTGGCCGCCGGAGAGCTGGTTCGACCGGCGCTTCTCGTAGCCCGGCAGCCGGACGAGTTCGAGGGCCTCGGCGACGCGTCGCGGAATGTCCGCGCGGTCGACGTTCCGCCG
>DATBKB010000094.1:0-17858 GCA_036556145.1 Candidatus Limnocylindrales bacterium
CGCTCGACCGGGCCGCGCACGAGCGTGCGGTCGAGGAGGCATCACGCGTCGCGCGCCAGCGTGGGCGACCAACGCTGGCCAGCGACATTCGGGAGACAACCGGTGACTGGCTGATCCGGGCCGGCAACGACGTTTCCTTCCACGCGTCGTTCCCTGTCGTCGGTCGCTTGCAGCTGCCGTTCGACCTGACGGTGAAGGGCAGACTCCAGATCGCCTCGTCGCTCGCTGACGCACTCCTCGCCATCGCGCTGTGGGACGCGCTCGACGACGCGACGAAGGACGAGCTGCTCGGCCCGTGGGTACAGTTCGTGAACGATGACTGACGCCGCAGCCGCCGAAGCAGACGTCCGCGCCCGTGTCGGGGCCACGCTCGAGCGACTTCAGCGGGTCGATGTCGCCGTCGTGTCGGTCGCCCCGCCGGACGCCGAGCGCAGGTTCGCCCGCCAGCGCGCCCACGACGCAGCTGTCGCGGCCGGCCGGCGGATGCTGCTGGACGAGGCGATACACGCCGCCCGCGAGCTCGCGATGCAAGCCTTCTCGCGCCGGGGATTCACCGGCACGTGGGCGGTGACCGACTGGTCGATCTCCACGGCCCGCGCCGGCGACCGCGTCGCCGTTGCCGCGGCGTTCGAGGACGCCGTCACGGCTGCGGCCACCGAGGACCTGGTCGATGCCGCGACGCTCGATACCCTACGGGCAACGAGCGAGGAGCTCGCGATGCTGACCGGCACGCCTGAACCGGGGGCACTTTCCACCCTCGGACTCGGTCTTCGTTCATGGCCGGCTCGGCTCGCGTTCATCGTCCTCGGCGCCGGCCTCGGTTTCGCCGTGCTGTTCGTGCCCGGGATGGTCGTCGGCGCAGGCAGCGTCGCGATCGCGACGGAGATCATCCGACGGCGCGCCGCGCGCCGTTGACGGGGATCCGCGTCGTCCCGGCCACGCCGGACCGCTGGAAGGACGTCGTCGAGATCCTCGGCGGCAACGGCGACAAAGGCTGCTGGTGTCAGGCGCCGCGTGGCTTCGCAACGAGCTGGGGCGCGACGCCCGGCGTCCGGCGCAACCTGCTGAAGCAGCAGCTCGGCGACGACCCGCCCGCCGGGATGCTGGCCTACGTCGACGGTGAGGTCGCCGGCTGGTGCGGCTTCGGGCCGCGGCCGAAGCTGCCGCGACTCGAGCGGTCGCGGACGATCCCGAAGGTCGACGACACGCCGGTGTGGGCGATCCTCTGCTTCAACATCCGGACCGGTTTCCGCCGGCGCGGCGTGGCGACGGCGCTGCTCGACGGGCTCATCGAGTACGCCCGGGCATCGGGTGCGCCGGGCCTCGAGGCCTATCCCATCGACCCGGAGGGCGGCCGGGTCAACACGTCATTCGGTTACGTCGGGCTGACGCCATGGTTCGAAGCCCGCGGCTTCCGCCCCGTCGTCGAGACGGCCGCCACGAGCGACCGGAGGCCGCGCATTCTCATGCGCCTGGAGTTCGATCGCCGGACCCGGCCGCGTCGGACGGCGGCATCGGGAACTCGGACCGCAGCCTCGCGCCGAGGCCGCTGAAGCTGCGGTAGCCGATTCCGATCCCGACGAGGAAGAGCGCCGTGAAGCTCCCGAGCCCCACGCCCAGGGCGACGTTCGGTGGCGCCCCGATGAGGATCGCGACGACCGACCCGAGGATCCCGCCGACGGCGGCGGTGATGATCGCGACCATGCCGGTCGTCGTGGTGAGGCCGTGCACGAAGCCGAGGAACCAGCTCGGCGGTTTGTCCGGCAATTCGCCGTACGTCGAGAGGATTCCCGAGACGTCGTCGAACTGGCTCGTGACGAAGTAGCGCTGGAGTCCCGGCGCCATCTCGAGATACGCGTGACGGATCCGGTTCATGCCGGCGATGCAGCGGAGGTCGTCGTTGCTTGCGTCGGTTACGCGACCCAGGGTGGCAAGCCCGATGAACAGGTCGAACCCGAGGACGATCGCGGCCAGGACGAGGAAGTCACGGTCGAAGCCCATCCCCTGGGCGACGAGCGCGAGCGCGACGAGGCTCGCCGAAAGGAACGTCAGGAACATCCCGGCGCGGGCAAACGCCTCGTTGTAGACGAGTGAACGCGCGGACAAGAGGCTCCAGTGCTCGGTGGTGAGGATCTGGAGCGCCCGTGGGTCGTCGAGCCGGCCGGCGACGCCGGCTCCGGGACGCGCGACCGTCGGCGGCAGGTGCTCGCTGCCTCCCGGCTGGATCGTCCGCTCGTCCATGCTCCCTCCTCAGCTGCCGATCAGTCGGTTGCGGATCTCCTCGTGGAGATGGCCGTTCGTCGCGAGGAACGTGCCGGTATCGATCCGCCGGCGACCCTCGAGGTCGGTGACGCGGCCGCCCGCCTCCTCGACGAGCAGCGTCGGCGCCGCCGAGTCCCAGGGCGAGAGGTCGATCTCGAGCATCGCCTCGGCGGCGCCCTCGGCCGTCAGCGCGTAGCCCCAGAAGTCGCCGAAGCCGCGTTCCCGCCAGACGACCTCGAGCAGCGACATGAACCCGGGCGCCCGGCCCGACGCGACGATGTCGCGACCGGAGCCGTAGAGCACCTGGGCATCGGCGAGCGCGGTCACCTTCGACGTGTGGATGCGGCGCGGCACGCCGCCGGACACGCCCGCCGCTCCCGACGCCCACGCTCCCCCACCCCGCCACGCCCACCACCGCTCACGCAGTGCCGGCGCCGACAGGACGGCCGCCTGGAGCTCGCCGTCACGCTCGACCGCGAGCAGGATCCCGAACAGCGGCACGCCGCGGATGAAGTTGTGCGTCCCGTCGATCGGATCGACCCACCAGCGCGTGCCCGCATCGGGTCGCTCGTCGTCGCCCTCCTCGCCGAGGATCCCGTGGTCCGGAAAGGCGTCGCGGAGCCGCGCCCGCACGGCGGCCTCGATCGTCGTGTCCGCGACGGTGACGAAGGATCGGTCGGGTTTCGTCGTGATGACGAGGTCCCGCCGGAAGTGCGACACCGCAATCGAGTCGGCCTCGTCGCAGGCGGCGAGCGCGACCTCGACCCAGCGGCGCAGCTCCGATTCGGAGCCGCGCCGGAGCGAGGCCGACCACTCCGGCCCGAACCCGGCCGTCACGCCTTGATCCGCTCGCCGCCGGGGTCGTAGACCGGCTCGCGGACGACCTCGAAGCCGATCCAGTCGCCGAAGACCTCCACGTCGCCGCGCGTGCCGATGGCGGCCGACTCGGCCGGCAGGTAGGCGAAGGCGATCGACCGCTCGACGGCGAAGCCGTAGCCGCCGCTCGTGACGCGACCGACGACGCGGCCGCCGACCCGAACCGGCTCGTTGCCGAGGGCGACGGCCCGCGGGTCGTCGAGGACGAGGCAGCGCAGCCGCTTGCGGGGACCGGCGGCGCGAGCCGCCACGAGCGCCTCGCGGCCGACGAAGTCCGTGCCCTTGTCGAGTGCGACGGCGAAGCCGAGGCCGGCCTCGTACGGCGTCTCCTCGGGCGTGATGTCGCTCGACCAGACGCGGTAGCCCTTCTCGACCCGCAGCGCATCGATCGCCCGGTAGCCGGCCGGGACGAGGCCGTGCGGCCCGCCCGCCTCGACGAGCGTGTCCCATAACGCGAGCCCGTACTCGGTCGGCGGGTAGAGCTCCCAGCCCAGCTCACCGACGTACGTGACCCGCAACGCGAGCACCGGCGCCGAGCCCACGGTGATGGGCCGCGCCGTGAGGTACGGCAGCGCGGCGTCGGACACGTCGTCGCGGGTGACGGAGGCGAGGATGTCGCGCGCCTTCGGTCCCCACAGCCCGAGACACGCCCGCGCCGAGGTCACGTCGGCGACCGTGACGCTGCCGTCCGTCGGGGCATGGCGCCGGATCCAGCCCAGGTCGTGATTGCCGAACGCCGTGCCCGTGACGATCAGGTAGCGATCCTCGGCGACGCGGGTCACGGTGACGTCGGACTCAATGCCTCCTCGCGCGTTCAGCATCGGCCCGTAGACGACAGCTCCGACCGGGCGGTCGACGTCGTTCGCGCACAATCGCTGCAGCAGGTCGCAGGCACCCGGACCCGAGACCTCGATCTTGGCGAAGCTCGATTCGTCGAACAGACCGGCCGCCCGCCGCGTGGCGAGCGCCTCGGCCGCGATCGCGGTCGACCAGTGGTGACCGGCCCAGCCGCGCGGCCGGAGCATCTCGAGCGTCTCGTCCTCGTTCGACCGGAACCAGTTCGGGCGCTCCCAGCCGGACTTCTCGCCGAACTCCGCGTCGAGCGCCACGAGGCGCGGGTAGGTCGGGCTCAACCGGAGCGGCCGGCCGGATTGGCGCTCCTCGTTGGGGTAATGGATGTCGTAGTACGTCTCGTAGACCTCGCGCGTCCGCGCGAGCGTGAACGAGGGCGACCGGTACTGCGGCCCGAATCGCCGGATGTCCATCTTCCAGAGGTCGAGCTCCGGCTCGCCCTCGGCGATCCAGTGCGCCATCTGCCGGCCGATCCCGCCGGCACCGGCGATCCCGTGGGCGCAGAAGCCCGCGGCGACGAAGAATCCCGGCACCTCCGATTCGCCGAGGATGAACTCGTTGTCCGGTGTGAATCCCTCGGGACCGTTGATCATCCGGGTCACGCCGGCGTCGGCGATCGCCGGCACCCGCCGGACGGCCCCGGCCATGATCTCGTCGAAGCGCGGCCAGTCCGGCTCGAGGAGCTTGCCGTTGAAGTCGGCCGGGATCCCCTCGAGGCCCCATGGGGCAGGGTTGCGCTCGTACCCGCCCATGCACAGCCCGCCGACCTCCTCGCGGAAGTAGCACAGGTTGTCGGGGTCGCGCATCGTCGGCAGCGACGGGGTGACGCCCTCGATCTCCTTCGTGAACAGGTACTCGTGGGCCATCGGCACGATGGGCAGGTTGACGCCGGCGAGTCGGGCGATCTCCGGCGCGAACATCCCGCCGGCATTCACGACGACCTCCGCGGCGATCGTCGAACGCTCCCCGTTGTGCTCGACCTCGACGCCCGTCACCCGACCGCCCTCGACGCCGATCCCGACGACCCGCGTTCGCGTTCGGACCTGCGCGCCGCGCTTCCGCGCACCCGCGGCCAGCGCCTGGGCCAGCCCCGACGGGTCCAGCCAGCCGTCGGTCGGCAGCCAGACCGCCCCGAGCACGCCGTCGGTCGACATCAGCGGGAACCGTTCCTGCGCCTCGCGGGCCGAGATGAGCTCGAGCGGCAGCCCGAACGTCTTCGCCCAGCCGGCCTGGCGCCGGAGCTCCTCGAGGCGTTCCTTCGACGACGCCAGCCGAAGCGAGCCGACCTCGTGCCACGACGGGTCGACGCCGGTCTCTGCGGCCAGCCGCCGGTACAGCGACGCGCCGTACATCATCATCCGCGTCAGCGTCACGGTCGATCGCAGCTGGCCGACGAGGCCGGCGGAGTGGAACGTCGACCCCGAGGTCAGCTCGGCGCGGTCGACGAGGACGACGTCCGACCAGCCGAGCTCGGTCAGGTGGTAGGCGATCGACGTGCCGCCGACGCCGCCCCCGATGATGACCGCCCGGGCGTGCTCGACCACTGGCCCCTCCACTCCCCTGCCAGCTCAGCCTACGCGGTCAGTGGCAGGTGCCGCTGCCCGAGTCCGAGAACGACTCGCCGCCCACCGGAATGAAGTCCCAGGCATACCCGCCGTCGCGCAGCGCGAACCGGATCACGCCGTGGGTCCGGTCGTTGCGGACCTCGCTGTTCGCCGGCCGATGGAGAAACGGGCGCAGCCTCGCTCCCCCGGTCCCGACGACGAACTCACGGATGCCGCGGTCCGGGTCCGCCCGGCCGGCGGGGTCCTGGGGGGCGAAGCGCTCGTAGTCGTGGTCGTTGCCGTTCACGACGATCTCGGCTCCGGCGGCATGGAGCGCGTCCCAGAACGGCGCGGCGTTGGCCGCCCCCTCGTCGCCGTGGAACCCGGATGAGAAGCGCGGGTAGTGGAAGATCGCCATCGTGCAGCGGGCGCGGGACGCCTCGAGGTCCGCCTGGAGCCAGTGGCCCTGTGGCGAGGCGGGGTCACAGCCGCCCACCGACTGGCACTCGGAGTCGAGGACGATGACGTGCCACCCGCGCTCGTCCCACGAGTACCAGGTCGTGCCCCGCGGGATGGCCCGCGGGCCGAAGTACTCGCGGTAGCCGGCCGCCCCCGGAGTGATGTACTCGTGGTCGCCCGGCGCCGGCCGGGTCCGGTCGAGGAAGCGACCCCACGACGGACCGTAGCAGTCCCGGTACTCCGCGAGCGTGCCGTCGGGATAGACGGCGTCACCCGGGAAGAAGACCGTTCCCGGGATCCGCTCGACGATGGCCGCCGTCCGCTCGTCGTCGTCGTCGCCGCACTCGGCGATGTCGCCCGCGCCGACGAGGATCGCCACGTCGCCGCCCGGGACGGGCGGGATCACCGCGCTGGGGCGAGGGCCGCCGGGCCGCCCGCCGCGCCACAGCATCGCCGCGACGAGGAACGTCAGCAGCAGGGCGGCGATCGCGAGGATCTGGGCGAAGCGCAGCGTGCGAGCCACGCCGTCTAGGCTACTCGTCTCCCCGGCATCAGCCGACCGAGGCGGCCCGGAGGGCTCGCTCGAAGCGCGGCGTCGACGCGTTCCGCAGCAGCCGGTCGAAGTGTTCCGCCGCGTAGGCGACGAAGTCGACGTCGAGCGTGCTGATCCCCTGCTGGAGCACCCCCCACATCGCCTCGCGGAAGTCGCTCACGACGCGCATGAGCGACAGGCGGGCCAGGCGCTCGTCGTGGTCGGGCCGGCCGGGTCCGTCGTATGCGGTAAGGAAGGCCTCGTCGGCGTCGGGCTCCAGCTCGTGGTTGACGCTGAAGTTCGCGAGGTCGAAGAACGGGTCGCCCATGCCGGCGTACTCCCAGTCGACGATCCGGATGCGGCGGCCGTCGTCGATGAAGTTCGCGTTGAGCAGGTCGTTGTGGCATGGTCGCAGCTCGGTTGCCGCGGCCAGCAGGGCCAGCTCGATCCGCCGGCCGATCGCGTGCGCCAGCTCGTACTCCGGCGGCATCCGCACGCCACGCTCGAGCGCGAGCGCGCGGTAGACCTCGACGATTCGCAGCGGGATGAACAGTCCCGGAATTGCCGGCCCCTCGTGGAACCGCCGCAGCGCGTCGGCAACGCGGGCCAGCTGCTCCGGCCGGCGCGCGTCCTCGATCGGCAGCGGCGACCCGTCGATGAACCGTGTGACGAGATAGCCCTCCGGCCGGACGAACGCGACGACCTCCGGCCCGACGCCGACGCCGGCCGCGGCGACGGTCGCCGCCAGCTCCACTTCCCGGCTGATGCCGAGCAGGTGCGTGTCGTTGCCGGCCATGCGGATGACGTATCGATCCGGAGCGCCGGCAACCGATACGAGGTAGTTGCGGTTCGTGATCCCGCCGGACAGCGGGCTGAACCTCAGCGCGCGGCCCGCCAGCTCGGGGACGCGTTGCATCGTCCCGACGAGCTGGGCGTGCAACTCTCCGCCGACGGCGTCACTGCCGGCGGAGCCCGGCCCGGCGCCCGCGCCGGCGCCGCTCGTGCCCGTCTCGGCTCCGATCCGCTGCCCTCAGGCGATCGTCGCTTCGCGAGTCGACAGGTCGGGCTCGACCACCTCGTTGCGGCCTCGTTGCGCGACCAGGTAGTACACGGCGCCGACAACGACGATCGTGCCGACGAGTGCTTCGAAGACCGGGATCGCCGGCAGGCCCTCGAGCACCTGCCCGTTGACCTTCAGGAACGTGTTGATGAAGGGGTTCGACCAGGTATTGCGAAGGTCGTTGCCGAAGCTCCCGAACAGGCCCGGGTCGGTCCACAGCCCGATGTTGATGATCATCACGCCGCCCCAGATGAGCGCCAGGATGTTGAGCGTCGTTCCCCAGCTCCCGAGCTTGAAGAAGGCGCCGCGGTGCGGCCAGCCCGCGGCGCGGGCCCGCAGGACGCCGAGGTTGCACAGGAAGTAGGCAATGTAGATCGTGCCCGTCGCTCCGATCGCCAGGTAGATCGCCGACCCGGCACCGGTGATGAGGAACGGGATCGCGGCGAGGACGCCGACGGCGATCGACGCGTTGGTCGGCGTACGGAACGACGGATGGACGGCCCCCCAGGCGCCCCCGAGCGGCAGCCGACGATCGCGGCCCATCGAGAACATCAAGCGGACCGTCGCCCCCTGGATGGCGAGTGTGCAGACGTAAACGGCGACGAGGATGACCACGAGGTACAGCTCGCCGAGCGTGATCCCGCCGATCCCGAATGTCAGGTTGTCCTTGATCGTGTCGGCGATCGGGAAGCCGAACGCCTGACCGGTCGCGACAGCGGCGCCCATGTCCTTGAAGGAGAGGGTGACGGCGAGCAGGAAGATCGCCCCGACGAGACCCGAGAGCCAGATCGACGACAGGATCCCCCGCGGTGCCTGGCGGCTCGCGTCGACCGTCTCCTCGCCGAACGTCCCGGCCGTGTCGAAACCGTAGACGACGAACAGGGCCATGAACATGCCCACGAGGAACACGGCGAGGTAGTTCCCGCCGGCGAGGCCGCTCGTGTACGACGTGTCGAAGAGCACGGAGATCGGCTGGTGGTTGGCGAAGAAGAGGAGGACCAGGGCGAACACGAGCATCCCGAGGATCTCGGCAGCGACACCGATGTTGTTGATGATCGCCAACAGCCTCACTCCGAGGACGTTGATGATCGTCGTCGTCAAGAGGGCGATGAGCCCGATGAACGACTGCTGGTCGAGGAACGGGATCATCGAGGGATCGCCGAGGACGATCTGGTCCGGGAAGATCGTCGACAGGACGAGGGGAACCGTGGCCGCGACCGCGGTCACCGTGATGACCCCCGCCCAAAAGTAGATCCAGCCGGTGAACCACCCGAGCGTCCGGTTGGCCAACCGCTTCGACCACTGGTAGATCGAGCCGGCGACCGGGTAGTGACTCGCCAGCTCGGCGAAGTTGAGGGCGACGAAGGTCTGACCGAGGATGACGAGCGGCCAGGCCCAGAAGACGGCGGGGCCGCCGACGCCGAAGGCCACGGCCTGATTGGTGAACGTGCCGGTCGCGACGCTGATGTAGCTGAACGCGACCGCGAAGTTGGCAATGAAGCCAAGCGTCCGCCTCAACTCTGGCTTGATGCCGAGCGAGCGAAGGTGCGCGTCGTCGCGCGCGGCCTGGTCCTGCTGCACCGATCCGGTCACGGGGTCCTCCTCCTACCGCCGCACGCGCGTGCGAGACTGACCTCTGGGGAGAACGCGGGGGCTCGTCCGGCCGCGCTCCCTCCGCGCAGGCCGCCGCGAGAATAGGCCTGCGTCTTGTCGCACGTCAACGTGAAGTCCCGCCCTTCGACGGCCTCTGCCAGACATGCACCCATGGCTTGGTAGGCGGCTGCCTGGCTTGGCCGTTGCCCGGAAATGCACCGCTGGATTGGTAGGCGGGAGCATCGGCCCCGAAGCCGGTCTCTTGAGCGCTCTGATGCACCCCAGCAGGCATGCGCAGCGAGCGGTCCGCACGCTGCAGCGGCCCGCGACCCGCCGAAGAAACCACGGGCGCATGAGTGGGGATGAACCGGGCCTCCGCGCTTGCCCGCACCGGCCCGCGACCTCCGGCCGGGGTGAGCGCCCCGCCCCGTGCGGGCGCCGGCGACGCTACCGGGCCGAGACCCCCGTCCGGAGGGCGTCAGGCAGCGGCCGGTGGACCTCCACGGGTCGGACGTAGCGATCGACCATCTCGCGGCTGCCGACGACGCCGAGCTCGGTGAACAGGAACGTCAGCTTGCGGCGCTGCGCAGCCAGGATCTCGTCGAGGCTCTCGAGCTCCCACAGCTCGCGCTTGAACGGCCCGATCGCCTTCTTCCGGGTCGTGTAGACGAACTGCTGGTCGGTCTGGTCGGGCTTCCGCTCGTCGAGCGCGTTCTCGAAGCACCAGGCCTCGATCTTCTCGTGAAGCTCCGCCGGGAACGCAGGGTGCTCGTAAAGGAGGTTCTGGAAGCCGGTCGCGAGGTGAATCTCGGCGGTCTCGACGGCCGGGAACTTGTGGAACAGCTCGTCCGGCAACGTCGACGCGCCGTGCTGGACCGCTCCCGCGAGTCCGTGCTCCCGCGCGACCTCGCCGAGCCGGCGGAGGACCTCGAAGTCGAGCTTGACCTCGGCAACGCCGCCGCCCGGCAGTGGCACACCGCCGTGCGACGTGCCGGTCTGGACGCTGACTTTCGAGATCCCGGGCGCGCCCTTCGCCCGCTGGTCGAGCTCGCGCCGGTAGCCGGCGAGGTAGGCGCGGAGCTCTTCCTCGGTCGAGTTCTTCTTGCCGACCTCGCCGATCTCACCGCCGACGCTGATCGTCACGCCGTCGGCCTCGAGCGAGCGGATGTACGCGGTGAGCTCGGCGGCACGGAGGTAGTTCTCGCGTTGCTGCTCGTCGAGCGTCGGCTTCGACAGGTCGACGAGCGTCGAGCTGTCGATGTCGATGTTCCGATAGCCCGCTTCGACGGCGAGCCGGCAGGCGCGGCGGATCTCCTCGGTGACCCCTTCGGGGTCTTGGGCGTACTTCTTCGCGTTGAACTGGTAGTGGTCGCCCTGGACGAATACCGGCGCCCGCCAGCGAGCGGCGATGGCCCCGGCGAGAACCGCGGTGGCGTAGTCGATCGGCCGCTGGTAGGTGTAGGTCTGCTCGCTCCGGGCGAGCTCGAGGATGACGGCCCCGACGTCGCCGGCCTCCGCTGCCTCGAAGACGGTCCTCGCCATGTCGAAGGTCTGGGCCCGGATGTTGATCGCCGGAACGGTGAAGCCGGAGACCTCGCCGCGGGCCCGGGCCATGTAGAGGTCGTGGATGCTCGCCGACCGGGCACCGAGCGCCTGGCTCGCCTCCCAGACGATCCATTGGGCCGCGGCGACGGCGCCCTCGTCGGTGCCGAACGCGGCCGTCCACGCGAGGTCGCGGATTCCATCACCGCGGAGGCCGTCCTCGTCGAGGACGTGGAGGCGGCCCTCGTCGATCCGAACGATGCCGTCGAGGCGCTCGAGGAGGTCGCCGACCGAGGACGCGACGTGGGGCATGGGCCCCATCGTACCGAGGCCGCCCCGCGACCGTCAGAACTGGGGCTTCACCACCATGAGGAAGATGATCGCGAGGAGCATGAGCGTGGTCGCCATGCCACCCCGCTGGATCCGGCGGACGAGCGCCGGGAGCCCGGGAGGCGGCCCGCTCGTGCCCGGCAGGACGCCGCGCGGCGGGCCGGGCGGATCGCCCGCGGGGGTCGAGATGCCAGGGCCGCCCGCGATGGGTGGCGGCGGGTTCGAGGTCATCTCGATGGCCCGCCGGACGAGCCGGTTCTGGACGAAGTACGAGTACGCAAACGCGACGACGTAGAGCACGATGGCGAGTCCCAGCCACCAGTTCGCCCGGGACGTCAGATCACGGCCGGTGACCGCGATCATCGCCGCGCCGGTGATCGGCAGCGTGATCCCGATCGGGTAGACGAGGCGGTTGGCGATCATCGCCGACACCCGCGTCGCGAAGTTGGCGTGCTGGGGCTCGCGGCCGCCCATCGCCCCGACGAGCGGGAACGCGAACGTGGGCCCGAACGCGACGATCGCCCCGAGCACGTGCAGGAAGAGCAGCCACGGGAAGAGGGCGTTCATCCCGCGACCTTAGCAGGACCGTCGTGCCGCCAGCAGGACCGTCGCGCCGCCGATGTTTCGCCCAGCGACACCAGTGACGAAGGAACCGGGCGGCGGGTCCCCTCCGTCGTCGCCTGTCACGCTGGGAGCGACAGACATCCGCTGGCGGACGGCTCGTTCGTCGTTTGCGTCGGCCAGCGTGACACGCAGCCACCGCCCGGGGCTTGCCGGCGCGGCGCCGAGCGCCACGGCGCCCTACGAGACCTTCTTGCGCCGCCGGCTGACGAAGTCGACCAGCACGTACTCGCCGAGGTGCTCCGGGCTGGCGTAGAAGGCCCGCCCCCGGTTGAGCCGCGTGACGAGCGCCACAAACTCGGCGAGGGCGCGCGACCGCTCGAGCATGAACGTGTTGATCGTGATCCCCTCTTTCGTGCAGCGCTGCACCTCGGCGAGGGTCTCCTGGATCGTGCGCCGAGTCGGCGGGTAGCTGAACTCGACGCGGCCGTCCTCGAAGTGGGCGGTGGGCTCGCCGTCGGTGATCACGACGATCTCGCGATTGGCGGCGTGGTGCCGCGCCAAGATCCGCCGCGCGAGCATCAGGCCGTGCTGGAGATTCGTGCCGTACTCGTAGCCGTGCCATGTGAGCTCGGCAAGTGCCTCGGAGCGGATCTCGCGGGCGTAGTAGGCGAACCCCACGACGGCAAGGTGGTCACGCGGAAACTGCGAACGAATGAGCGTATTCAAGGCCACCGCGACCTTCTTTGCCGCGAGGAAGCACCCGCGAAGGAGCATCGAGCGGCTCATATCGACGAGCAACACCGTCGAGGTCTGGCTCAGCTGCTCCGTACGGAAGACCTCGAAGTCGGCGGGATCGAGGCGCAGGCCGCGCCGCCCGTCGGCGGCCCGCCGGTCGGGCGCGTTCTCGTCGCGCGTCAGGGCGTTCGACAGTGTGCGCCGAAGATCGAGGTGGAACGGCTCCCCGAACTCGTACGGCTTCGTGGTCTCCTCGCGCTCCCCTCCCCGACCGCCGCGGTCGACGCGGTGGCCGCCGAACGCGTCACGGCGCAGCCGCGCGAACAGGTCGTCGAGGACCTTCTGGCCGATGCGCCGGCTCCCGCGCGGCGTCAGCTCGAGTCGCTCACCCTGGCGGGTCAGGTAACCCGCGCGCTCCAGCTGCTCCGCCAGCGCGTCGAGGGCGTCGAGGTCGCGGACCGCGTCGTCTCCCAGCAGCTCGCGCACGCGATCGCGATCGAGGTCGGCGAGGTCCGCGGGCCGGTCGACGTCGGCCAGCGCGTCCTCGAGCGAGTCGAGGGCCTGGAGCCGGCCGATCTGGGCGAGTGCACCCTCGAGGCCCAGCGGCTCGTCGCCGCCGAACCGGAACCGATCGCCGAGCCCACCCGGCACGAGCTGGTCCATCGTCGCCGCGAGCTGGGCGAGATCCCAGCGAAGGCGATCGTCGCGAAGGAGCGCATCGGTCATCGCCTGGAGCTCGGCCCGCTGCTCCGGCGTCATCGAGCGCAGCAGCGACTGCATCGCCGCCATCCGCTCGGCGAGCTGGGCAATGATGTCGTCGAGGTTTCTCGCCCCCGGGAAGAACCGCCCGTGCTGGGCGAGGAAGGCCGACGCGTCCGGGTCGCGGCCGGCGAGTCGCTCCTGGAGCAGCTGGTTGAGATCGCGCACCATCTCGCGGTTCGCGGCGAGGTCTTCGGGCGTGATCCCCTGGATCGCCTCCGACAGGCCCGCGACGTACTGGTCGAGAACCTGCTTGCGGAGCTTCGCGACCAGCTCGTTGAATCGCTCGCGCGCGTTGGGCTCCAGGAAGTCGTACTCCTCGAGCCCGCGGATCCGGCCGCCGACGTCCTTCGGCAGCGCGTCGAGCTCGTCGAGCCGCTTTGCGGCCACGTCGCGGAGCACCTCGCGGAGCTGCGCGTCGTCGGCCGGAGCTCCGGGCGAGGCCTGGTCGAGCCGGCGCTCGACGCCGGCTCGCTCCTCCGCGACGATCTCGTCGAGCTCGCGACGCACGTCCGCGAGGACGTCGCCGAGCTTGTAGCGATCGAGCAGCTCCTCGCGGCGGCGCTGGATCCGGTCCATGAGGTCCTGCAACCCGGCAAGGTCGGGGCGCGACGGATCGCCGGTCCGCCAGCCGCGCTCGATAAGCCGCCGCAGCGCGGACTCGAGGTCGCCCTCGGCCATGACGTCGTCGGCGAGCGCCTCGAGGATGTCGTCGGCGTCCAGGTCGGGCACCGACTGGGTGCCGTCCCACCGCGAGTAGCGCGCGTCGCGGGCGAGCAGGCGATCGCGCGCCGCGATGCCGGCCCCGGGCTCGCGGAGGTCGCGGCGGTCGGGCGTCCAGCCGGTCATCGTCGGTAGACCGTGCCCCCGACCCCGCGGTCCTTGTTGATCCGTCGCGCGAGGTGAAGCCCCTCGAGGAGGAACTCCACGGCCGAGGCCACCACAGCGGGCTGCTCGCTGCCATCGGTGACGTCGAACGCACCGAGCCGGCGGACAACCGAGTGCAGACCCGGCACCTCGGCCATCCAGCGCACGTACTCGCGCGCCGGCACGCGATCGCCGGTCTCGACGACGAGGCCTTCCTCGAACGACTGGACGACCTCGTCGAGGTCGTCGACGTCGACGCGCCGCCCGAACGTCGTGTACAGCGCCTTGGTGATGAGTCGCTCGACGATGCGCTCCTCGGGCGCCTCCTCGCCGACCGTCTCGAGCTCGACCTTCCCGGTGGTCGAGGCGATGACGGCCCCGAGGTCCGCGATCCGCGGCGCCGCCACGGGCTCGCCGAGCCGGACTGCGCGCTTCAGCGCGGCCGCCTCGAGCACCTCGGTGTTGGCGACGCTCACCCGCACGCTGACGCCGGAGCGCTGCGAGATCTCGGGCGATCGGCGCGCGAGGTGGGTCAGCTCCGCGATCAGCTCCTCCATGAAGCCGGGCACGACGACCGTGGGCGCGTCGCCGGATGGCCACCGCTGCTTCTCCTGGCGGACGATCGCGATCTCGTCCTCGAGCGTGCGCGGGTAGTGCGTCCGGATCTGCGACCCGAGACGGTCCTTCAGCGGCGTGATGATCCGGCCGCGGCTCGTGTAGTCCTCGGGGTTGGCGCTGGCGACGACGTAGAGATCGAGCGGCAGCCGGACGACGAAGCCGCGGATCTGGACGTCGCGCTCCTCGAGGATGTTGAGCAGCCCGACCTGGATTCGCTCGGCGAGGTCGGGCAGCTCGTTGATCGCGAAGATGCCGCGGTTCGCGCGCGGGATGAGGCCGTAGTGCAGCGTCAGCTCGTCGGACAGGTAGCGGCCTTCCGCGACCCGCACCGGGTCGCCCTCGCCGATGAGATCGGCGATCGTGATGTCGGGCGTGGCCAGCTTTTCGGCGTAGCGGCGGTCGCGCGGCAGCCAGTCGATCGGCGCCGCATCGCCGTGCTCGGCGACGACCGCGCGCCCGCTCGGGCTGACCGGGGCGTACGGGTCGTCGTTGAGCTCGCCGCCTGCGACGACGGGAATGACCTCGTCGAGCAGGCCAACGAGGAGCCGCGCCATGCGGGTCTTCGCCTGGCCTCGCTCGCCGAGGAACACGAGGTCCTGGCCGGCAAGGATCGCGTTCTCGACCGCGGGCAGCACCGTGTCGTCGAAGCCGACGACGCCGGGAAGGATGGCCTCGCTCTCGCCGAGACGGGCGAGGAGGTTGGTCCGGAGCTCCTCCTTGACGCTCCGTGAACGCCAGCCGGAGGCCTTGAGCTCGCCGAGCGTCGAGGGGCGGCGCGTCGTCGCGGTCTGAGCCATCGCCTCCCTCAGTTCAGGTGCGCCGCGACAGCCGTCGCGGCGCGATAACCCACGATCGCCGTTCGGACCGAGTCGACGTCGGTGACGCCGGCCGCGGCCAGGCCCGCCAGGTACTCTCGCCGGCTCTCGAGCTCCTGCTGGAACGAGCCCGGGCTGCGCCCGGCGCGGTCGGCGAGCTCGGCGAGGATGCCCCACGCGAAGTGCTCGAAGCGATCGTCGTTCTCGTCCCACGTCGCGAGGACCGCGGGCCCGAGGCGCTGGATGTGGCCGTGCACGTCGCGCGCCAGCGGCCGAACGTAGTGCGCGGCCACGACGCGACGGGCGGGGCCCGACTCGACGTCGCCGGGCGGCGGCGGGTAGGCCCGCAGGACGAACACCAGCCCGAGCCGGGTGAGCTCGTCGTCCGTCAGCGCGACGGGCGGGCGGTGGAGCAGGTCGAAGACCTCCTCGAGCGAGTCGGCGTGGATCGTCGCGCCGAAGCCGAAGCCGAGCGCCAGCGCCCGCAGCGCGACGCGGGCGCCGTCGCCCCACACGTACGCGGGCAGGTGGTCGGAGAGCTCGGCGGCCACGATCCAGGTGGACGCGGGATCGGCGAGGGCCGGCCGGGCCTCGGGCGGGCGGCCGCTCCAGCCGAGGTCGGCCGCGTGGGGCAGCCAGTCGAACGTCTCGGCGACGCCGCCCAGGTCGCGCCGAACGGCGCCGGGGGGCAGGAACGCGAGGAGCGCCTCGAGCAGCGTCGTCTTGCCCGTCCGGCCTCGGCTCGCGGCAACGATGACCGGGACGCGCGCCTCGAGGAGCAGCCAGGCAATGGCGGCGAGCTCGGCGTCGATCGTGCCGGCGCGGATCAGCTCGACGATCGAGCGCTGCTGCGGCTGGGGCGGTTCGAGGGCCCACCCGACCCGACGGGAAACGCTGGTGTCCACGGGAAGCTCCGGAGCGCGGCGACGGCTCGGGCGGGCAGCGTACGGCCGGTGCCGGGGGGCGTCAAACGCGGATTCCGACGAGTCCGGGAGTACGATCCGGGCCATGGGAGGGCGTCCTCGAACCGTCGCCCGCGTCGACTGGTTCCTCGGCTCGGCCCGTGGCTGAACCCCGGGCCCGCGCGGCCCTCACGATCGTTCCGCTGTCCCGCGAGCGCCTGCCGGACGTCTCGGCGCTCTTCGACGAGGGCGGCGACCCGAAGACCTGCCGCTGCGCGTTCTGGCGGGTCGCCGGGTCCGGCTGGGACAACTGGACGAAGGCGCGGAACCAGGGGGTCCTCGAGTCGCTCGCCGGCGGCGATCCCGCGCCGGGCTTGGTCGCCTATCTCGACGGCCGTGCGGTCGGCTGGGTCAGCGTCGGGCCCCGCGAGGACTATCCGCGCCTGGAGCGCTCGAAGGTCCTCGCCCGCCTCGACGACAAGCCCGTCTGGTCGATCGTCTGCTTCGTCGTCTCCCGAACGCACCGCGGACAGGGCATTGCTCGGGCGTTGCTCGACGCCGCGGTCGACTACGCCCGCGAGCACGGCGCGACATTGGTCGAGGCCTATCCGGTGGACCCGTCGCGCGGTCGAGTGCCCGCGGCGTCGGCGTACATGGGCCCGCTCGGGATGTTCGAGGACGCCGGGTTCGCCGTCGTCGAGCGGCGTCAGTGGAACGCCGCAAGCCCGATTCGCCCCATCGTTCGCCGGCGTATTCGGGCGACGCCAACGCCGCGCGCGGCAGCCGCGCGAGGACGACCGCGCCGGCGCACCGGGCGTTGACATCTGGTCGCGCGCCCGCGTAGACTGCGCGACCGGCGCGCAGATCGCCCGCCGGCTTGCCAGCTCACCAGGAGGCGCGAGAACCGATGACGCGACTCGTCTACCGGCCGACTTCGGCGCCCATCGGCGCCGACGAAGGCGGGAGATTTGCGCCCATCTCGAGCTAGGCGAAGGCGGCAGGGCCGCCAGGACCGAACCCCGAGCCGTGGGCCAGATCGGGCCCCCGGCTTTTTTGATGCCTCGCCACGGCTGAGCCCGCGGCGACGCACCAGGACCAAGAGCCGCGAGGCCCCCCTCGACGAGACCCGTCGACCAGGCCCGCGGCTCGTTCCATGTCCGGAGCCACAACCGACGACCAACCCAGGAGCCAACCGTGACCGCCACTCTCACCCCGGAACTGAAGACGAGGCGACCGGAACGCTCGATCGCGATCGGCGCCGACCATCGCCCGGCCGTCGTCGCCGGCGAGGCCGCGCTGGCCGCCCTCCTCATTGAGGGCGTGACCAAGCGGTTCACCGTCGGACGGAAGCGCAAGCCGGTCGTCGCGATCTCGGACGTGTCGCTGCGCCTCGAGCGGGGCGACATCCACGGGATCCTCGGCGCGAACGGGTCGGGCAAGTCGACGCTCATCCGGCTCGTGTCGGGCCTGCTCACGCTCGACGCCGGCCGGGTCGAGGTCTTCGGCCACGACCTGGTCCGCGACGAGATGGCCGTCAAGCGACTGATC